>JAMOBJ010000006.1 GCA_039908095.1 Nitrospirae bacterium YQR-1 | reverse complement strand
AGCCGTTTTTTGATAGAATTCCCATACTGCTGAAAGGCCAGGGCGGGGTTGGTAAAAGCACAATGGCTGACTATATGCGGTGTAAAATCTGATAAGTTTTTATCAATTACAGCAGCCGGCGTTTTTAATATATGGAGGCTTTCGATACTGCCAAGCGGAGTGTCTGTCTCTGATTCCTCAGCCATTGACCACGGGAGATTCAGGATTTCGCTGTCGGAGTCAATGAGCCGCAGAGCGTAATGATTGCCGGTTGCAAGTGCATCTTTGACAATGGCCTTGACCTCAGAGTTAGCGTTGATGATGTATGAAAGCTCTTCTTTTAGCGGCTCAAGGGTTTTTTTATCAGCTCTCCCCCTGCTTTCCATCTCTTCGGCAAACTGCAAGCCGAGTTCTTTTAAGTTGCTCCTTTGCTCGTTGGAAATATTAAGTGTAACGCTTATCCATGGCATTGATACCCTCCTCCTCTGTCATAGCTAACATCATGCGAATTTAATTTAAACAGGAACACATTTCATACCAAGCTGTATTCATAAGCATATCACAGGCGGCTGGGAACAGGCAACTCAGGCGTACTTTTTCGTACGTTAATGTGCCTGTGACAATGCCGGCAAAGTTAGACGAATGAAGGCTACTTAGTATTACCAATTATATACAGTAGCAGATATAGAGCACAAGACGAAGTTGTTGTCCGAAATCCGACATAAAGGAGAGAAACAATATACTGAACACTCTCTAAAAATAGGGGGGAACTGCCAAAAAGTTTAGTAACTTTTTGGCAGTCTAAGGGGGATGAGGTGGATGTGTATTTAGAGCAACGTCTTATTTCGTATAGTACGGCATTGTTACCGATGCGGCCTCTTCTCTTACATGTCTGATAGCGTTCTCAAAATTGCTGTTCATCGGTAAGTCAATTTTCCCATGCTGCCTCAGCGCCATTATCACCGACATTATCTGTTCATCCTCATCAAGCATATCAAATGGTACGGAGCCCTTTACAACTACTGTTTCCTTTGCATTCATTGTGTGCCTCCTTATACTAATTATCTTTCTACCTAAACTCTGTCTGTTAGTCTATTAAGCCTAAGCTGATTATTTTTAAAACTATATTATACATAGCAAAAACTATGCCACGAGAGCAGAACTCGTATTTCTATACAAACATTGAAAAAATACTCTCCGGCTTATGACAAATATTTGCCGTTTCAGGGAAAAATTTTCCCGAATCAGGCAAAAAAGTTGTAACGTTATAGCCTTTTTTGATACACTCTCTCATGAACAATAATCAAACACCTGCGGAGGTGCTGACAAAGGCTCTTTACGGACTTATAATATGCCGCCTTGACGGAGCTTTTCTTGATTCCAATAAAAAAAAGGAGTATATAGACCTTGTTAAAAAGGGAATAGGCGGTTTTTTACTCTTTGGCGGCAAACGCAATGAATTAAAAGATTTCATTGCCGATATCCAAACACAGGCCGACTATCCTCTGCTGATTGCCTCAGATATTGAAAAGGGAACAGGACAACAGGTGGAGGGTACAACCGTTTTCCCATGTCAGATGGCGGTAGCTGCGGCTTTTTATAACAGAGACGATAAGGACTCCGCTGATATCACAAGACTTTTGCTCTCAATCTGCTCTGAGGCCGCTGATGTGGGTATTAATATGCCGCTTATTCCGGTTCTGGATGTTAACACCAACCCACTGAACCCTATAATATGCAACAGGGCTTTTTCTGATGATCCGGAAAAAACTGCATGGTATGGCCGCCTTTATATTGAGACAATAAAAAAGGCAGGGCTAATCTCATGTGCCAAACATTTCCCAGGACACGGCTCCACTCAGAGTGACTCCCACCTGACACTTCCCGTAATTCATAAAACCCTCGGTGAGCTTAACGAAATAGAACTTTATCCGTTTAAGGCGGCCATTAACTCAGGGGTTGACTCCATAATGGTGGGACACCTGAGCCTTCCTATGATAGACTCCCTGCCTGCCACCGTTTCTATGGAAATCGTAACAAACCTGTTGCGGCAAAATCTGTCTTTCAACGGAATTATTTTAACTGATGCTCTTAACATGGATGCACTTAAGGGTATCGAGGATGTACACACCAAGTGCTTAAACGCAGGAGCTGATGTGTTGCTTCACCCTGTTAATGTAACACAGGCTGTGTCGGAATTGCTTAACTCTTTAGACAACGGCACTCTTAAACAGCAGCGTATATTGGAATCATCAGAAAGGGTGTTGCATTTAAGAAAAAAACTAAAAACAACTGCTGCTACAGCCGCCGATTATGAAAGCCATAATGACTTATCACGCCGCTTATTTGATAAGTCTGTTACTCTGGTTAAGGGGGATGCCCCACCCTTTATGAAAAACTCATGTGACGTTAAATTTATCTACATGGGCGGTTTCTCTTCAAGGGTGTTTTTGTATAACCTCTTTGGGGGCCATAATATCATGGATAAACCCTTTATTGAAGGCAAGAAAGTAGTGGCAGCCATATATACCTCAATCTCCGCTTTCAGTAAAAACTACGGAGTTTCAGAGCTGGAAATAAAAACACTTAAACGTATAATCAAACGTGCCGGACACACAACAGTAATCTCCTTTGGCAACCCCTACGTGTTGAGACACTTTCAGGAGGCGGATGTTCTTATTGCCTCATACGATTCCTCTGAAAAGGCCGAAAGGGCGGTTTTACGTTGTCTTATGGGAGAAACACCTTTTAGCGGACATCTGCCCGTTAAACTATAGTGTGATATGCTCAGAGCATTTTGAGAGCACTGCCCAGGGTTAACAATTTACAGCCCCCCTGTTGACAAGGTTTATAGTATGGAGTATTATAATAGCCGGTGTTATGGAGAGTCTGCTATACATTGTGATGATTACGAGTTCATATCATTTGGTTAAGACATGAGTCTTCTTTATACAAAAATGAAGATATTCCACTTTAGAGAGAAGCTGGAGTCGCTTCCCATAGAAAACCCTGAGATTTTGCCTCCGATTCACATAAGAATAAAGCCTACAAACCTGTGTAACCATAATTGCAGCTACTGCGCCTACAAAGCCGATAATCTTCAGCTTGGCAAAGACATGAACAGGCGGGACAGTATTGCCGGGGATAAAATGCTGGAAATTATAGAGGATATTATAGAAATGGGAGTTAAGGCTGTTACTTTCAGCGGCGGCGGCGAGCCGTTTTTGTATCCTCACCTGATTGAGGCCGCCAAAAGACTCTCAGACTCTCCGGTAAAGTTTGCATCCCTTACCAACGGTTCAAACCTAAGGGGTGAGGCGGCTGAACTCTTCGCTCATAATGCTCTCTGGATTAGAGTCTCCATGGACGGCTATGACGATGAAAGCTATGCCGGATACCGCGGGGCCGGCCCTGGGGAGTTTACAAAAGTTATGACAAACCTATTAAATTTTAAAAAGCTGGGTGGCGGATGTTATCTTGGCGTAAGTTTCATTGTGGATAAAGCTAACTCCGCAAATGTGTATAGTTTTGTCGGCAGACTGAAAGACGCCGGAGTTGACAGCGTTAAGATATCACCGTGTATCGTAAGTAATTCAGGGGCTAAAAACAACGCATACCACAAGCCTTTTTTTAACACTGTGCGGGAGCAGACACAACGGGCAAAGGCTGATTTTGGAAACGCCGGTTTTGAAATTTTCGACTCCTATCATACGTTGGATGAAAAGTTCGATAAGCCCTACGGCTGGTGTCCGTACTTGCAGATACTACCGGTAATAGGGGCTGATTTAAATGTGTACTCTTGTCAGGACAAGGCATATAATCTTGAAGATGGGCTGCTTGGTTCGCTGTCCCCTGAAGATGTAAGGTTTAAGGATTTCTGGCTTAACGGTAAAAATAAATTTTTTAATATAAACCCTTCAAAGGTATGTAACCACCACTGTGTGGCAAACGAAAAAAATCTGTTGGTCATGGAATATCTCAATGCCGATAAAAAACACTTGGGATTTGTTTAAATGATAAGGGTTGTAATGAATCAACAAGTGCTGTTTAAGCGGCTGTTAACGGATAAAAAAAGGACAATGAAAAATTTTATAAAAAAACTTGATTTATTTGTTTTGGATGTTGTACTATGTCAATGTATTATGTTGTGCAAAGCCTTGCTATAAAAACCGTACATTCAGGCGGTTATCACGAAAAACCTTTAAAGGGAGGTATAGCGAATGAGACGTATAACGTTATTACTGTTGTTGGCCTTTACGCTTGTAACCTTTGGTTGTACTTATGAGCTCAGGAAAGAAGACAGAGATTATCTTGAAAGCGTGAAAGATAGCGCCAAGAAGTCAGCTGATGAGGCCAAAATGGCAGCAGACAGAGCAGAGTCAGCAGCTAAGAAAGCAGCAGCAGCCGCAGCAGCAGCAGAAGAGTCTGCAAGAAAAGCAGAAAGAGCCGCTGAAAAATGCGACAAGTGCTTTAAGAAAACTCTGAAAAAGCACTAAAAACACTATTTTATCTTGAAATTACAGTGGGAAGGCCTGTTGCTTTCTTAATGGCATCATTTAGTAAGCCGGTATCAACAAATTTAAACAGGTCCTTCCCACTAAGTTTCTTCTGAGCCAGTGCCAATAACTCATCCGGTTTAGTTATATTATCCTCGTTATAATTATTATGTACTTCTATATATATTTTGTTGTCCTGCTTAGCGACTTTTACCGGTTCATAGATGATTTTAACTTTCGTATTGGGCTTTACGTAGCCAAACAAGATTGCCACCTGTTCGTTATACATTCTTATACAGCCGCTGCTTACCCTATGCCCAACGCTATAGGGTATGTTGGTGCCGTGAATCCCGTAACCACTAACTGATAGTTGAAGCCAATGCTTCCCGAGAGGATTTTCAGGCCCTGGTTGTACTATAGACGGCAGCTCCGGAAATTCATCCCGTATGTGCTTTGGCGGCTTCCATGTAGGATTAACAACCTTACTTACTATACGATGACTACCCAGCGGGGTTGAATAGCCCTCATCGCCAACCCCTACCGGATAGGTTTTGACAAACTTGCTGGTTTTAAAATTAAAAAAGTAGTACAACCTCATCTCTGCAAGATTTATGACAATGCCATCGTCCAGAACTTCCGGCAAAATCCACTTAGTCGGTATGGTGACAATTGTTCCAGCCCCGGGAACCCATGGGTCTATACCATTGTTAGCAGAGACAATTGCATTATAACCGATTCCATACGAAACAGCAACATCATGAAGTGTGTCATTGTCGTTGTTAATCTGGTAGTACTGTTCAATTCCTATAACTTGTCTTGATGGATCGTTAAGTGAAAAAGTCCCGCCGGCAAAAGAATTCACACCTGTTAATAAAACAAATATGCTTATTAAAAAAGTACTTATTATATGGTACATCTATTCCCCCTCTGAAATTTTTTTATTTATATGGCTGAGTATTCCATGAATCATATCAACTTCCCACATCATCATACCACAACGGCCTAACAGATGTTTAATGTTACGCATAATTTCCCCATGGAGGTCATGGCTCCCACGCTTACCATACCCCGATGCCTTCAGAGTGTCATCTATTCTGCCATAGAGCTTGGTCAACTGATGAGTGGTAGCCCTTGGTTTTACCTTAAAAGCTGAATCTATAACAAAAACATCGGAGAGCTCATAAGCTGTAAGAAGTACGGCCTGAGCAAGGTTAAGTGAGGGCTGAGCGGCGGAGGTGGGAATAAAAACAAGAAAACCACATGATTCCACCTCTTTGTTGTTAAGCCCATTGTCTTCCCTGCCGAAAATCAGTGCTACCTTGCCTTCAAAAGACTCCACAACTATAGTCTTTGCCGCCTCACCGATGGGTTTAAATATGCCACGCGTTTTACCAAAACGCCTCGACATTCCTATAACAAGGTGCATATGCCCTACCGCCTCCTCAAAACTTTTATAAACAACAGCCTGCTCCAGCACATCCTCAGCACCATGGGCAAACAAGTAGGCGTCTATCGAAAGGTGGCCGTGAGGGTTTACCAACACAAGATTTGTAAATCCCATATTTTTGATAGCACGGGCTGAGGCTCCGATGTTGCCGGGCTCACGCGGCTCAATTAAAACAAAATATATATTCTCTGAAGCACTATTCACTAAAAAACCATCAAATTACATGCTTAACTAAAATCCCTGATATTATTTCAACAAGCTCTTTACCGGATATTGCGGGTAAAATATTTAAGAAGCAAGCGTTTTTCATTTGTTTCTTTTCATTTAATTGTACTTTTATTTTAACAACTGAAGGTAAAGAAAAGTCAAGAGATAAACCTGATACCGAGTTGCATTCATTCGCCTAATGCCAAGTAGTAGTCAAAAGAGCAACGAGGTGGCACCATCCTCCTTGTAGCTATTTAGCGGTAAATCGTCTGTTAATTCTATCCAGATACACATAGAAAACCGGTGTAACGTACAGAGTCAGCATTTGTGAAAACAGCAGGCCGCCGACTATGGCAAGTCCTAGGGGTTGACGTGCCTGAGCCCCTGCTCCTATGCCAAGAGCTATGGGAAGCGCTCCTAAGAGAGCGGCCATCGTAGTCATCATAATAGGACGAAACCGCACCATACACGCCTGATAAATTGAATCCTCAGCTGTGCTCGACCCTGACCTTTCAAGAGTCAGCGCAAAGTCAACCATCATTATCCCATTTTTCTTAACAAGCCCGACAAGCATTATAACGCCGACAAAGGCATACATGTCCAACTCCTTATGAAACAGCACAAGGGTGACAAGCGCACCGAATCCGGCAAGAGGAAGCGATGTTAGTATCGTCAGCGGATGAACAAAGCTCTCGTACAAGATGGCAAGTACCATGTAAATCACAGCGATTGTGATAATAAGAAGTACCAGCATGGTGTTGGATGATTTCTGAAATTCCTGAGCTGAGCCCTGAAATGAAGCAGTAATCGTCTCAGGCAATACCTCTCTTGCAAGTTCTGTCACCTTGCTAACGGCATCTCCGACAGACGTTCCGGGGTTAAGGTTAAACGATATTGTAGCCGAGGGCAGCTGACCTGTGTGATTAATTTGCAGTGGCCCTGAGGACTCGCTTATCGCCGCTATTGTGCTAAGCGGTACGAGCTTTGAATTGCCGCCTTTGAGGTATAGCATGGAAAGGGCGGCAGGATTCTTCTCATATTGCTCCTGCACTTCCAGTATAACGTCATATTCGTTTGTGTCGCCGTATATGGTGGATATAAGGCGTGTACCGTAGGCGGTATAGAGAGCGTCCTGAATTTGCCCGATATTTAAGCCAAGCGCAGAGGCTTTGTCTCGGTTGATTTTAACGTCAAGCCGCGGGGTGTTTAAAACAAGGTCGTTGTTAACTGAATTCAGACCATGTAACTTTGCCATTTTTTCGGTAAGCATACTTCCATACTTATAGAGTTCCGCCACATCTGTTGATTGAAGAGTAAACTGGTACGTGGAAAAGGTCTGATGAGCGCCCAGTTGAATAGGAGGCGGATTTTGTAAAAATGCCCATATGCCGCTAACTGAATTTGCCTGCGGCCAAAGCTCCATTATAATCTGATCAACCGATTTCTTTCTTGTGTAAAGGTTTTTTAGTATCGGAAAGATTATACCGCTGTTGTTGCCCTGAAAACCAACTACCGATACCATGTTTTGCACATCAGGATGTTTCATGACTATGCGTTCAACCTGCTTGTGATGAGCCACCATATCGTCAAAGGAAATATCGTCATCCCCCTTGGTGGCAACTATAAAGAAGTTCTGATCCTCTGTTGGGATAAACCCCTTGGGAATTACCGCAAAGAGGTGAAATGTTTCAAGAAAAATTAAAACGGTCACCACAAGTGTTGCAAACTTATGCCGGAGTATAAACTTTAAACTGCCGCTGTAGAGCCTAAACATTCCGTCAAAGAATTTCTCAAATATTGCGTAACGCCGGCTATGTTGTTGTTCGTTGTTTTTGTGAATGAGAAAACGGCTGCACATCATAGGGGTAAGAGAAAGAGAGACAAATCCTGAAATCAGGATAGCAACCCCGATACTTATTGCAAATTCGTGAAAAAGTCTTCCCATAATGCCGGCCATAAAGAGGATCGGAATAAAGACCACTACAAGGGAAATAGTCATAGAAATAATGGTAAAACCTATTTCACGTGAGCCGGTGAAAGACGCCTCAAGCGGACGTTTGCCCATCTCCGTGTGTCTGTAGATGTTTTCAAGCATAACCACTGCGTCATCCACAACAAAACCCACTGAAAGGGTGAGCGCCATCAGAGAAAGCGTATTTAAACTGTAGTTAAGTATGTACATAACTGAGAAAGTGCCGATAATCGACAGCGGCACTGCAACCCCGGGAATAACCGTGGCACGAGCGCTTCGTAAGAATATAAATATTACGATTGTTACAAGGATTATGGTAAAAAACAGTGTAAACAGAACGTCTCTGACAGAGGCACGTATAAAGTCCGCCCTGTTATACAGCATAAATACATTTACCGACTCAGGGATTTTCAGCTTAATCTGAGGCAGCATTTTTTCAATCCTGTCGGCAACTTCAACAGTGTTAGAGCCCGGCTGGCGTTTAACGGCAAGTATGATAGACTCTGTGGCTCTGTCTTTGCTTACATACCATGCGTTTAGTTTGTCATTACTAGTGCTGTCATGCACTGTGGCCACATCGCGTATTCTTACCGGATAGCCCTGCGAGTAGGAAACTATCAAGGGTTCGTATGATTTAGCGTCAAACAACTGTCCGGTGGTTTTGATAATATACGACCTATAGGGCCCCTCAATGGTTCCAGTCGGCATATTGACGTTTCCGGTTTTTACAGTCTTTGCCACCTCGTCAATACCTATACCCATAGAGGCAAGCTTGTTGGGGTCAACCTTAATTCTGACTGCGTACTTAGAGCCGTAAATAGCCACCTCTGAGACGCCGTTAATCATAGAGATACGCTTGCCGATAAAAGTGGAAGCATACTCGTAGAGGGCTGCCATGGGCATGGTTTCAGAGTTAAGGGTTATGTAGATAATTGGATTGTCGGCAGGGTTGGTTTTCTTATAGGTCGGGGGGGCCGGCATATCGGGTGGAAGCTTGGCCATGGCAGCGGATATGTAGGAGTTGACGTCCTGGGCGGCGGCGTCAATATGGCGGTTCAGTGAAAACTGAAGTGTTATTGATGTTGAACCGGTAGTGCTGGTTGATGTCATAGCCTCAAGGCCTGCAATTTGTGAAAATTGCTCCTCCAAAGGGGTTGCTACGGATGCCGCCATTGTCTCGGCACCGGCTCCCGGCAAGGATGCCGACACCACTATCGTTGGGAAATCCACTGTGGGAAGGTAATCAAGCGGCAGGTTGTTATAACTCAGCAGCCCAAATATCAACAGGGCGCACATTACAATTGTTGTTGCAACAGGTCTCTTTATCCAGATTTCAGATAAATTCACTTTTCCTTTCCGGGGTTTTCATCCTCTTTCACTATCACCACTTTTGCACCAGACTTTAATTTCAACTGTCCGTCCGTTACAACTGTCTCTCCAGCGGCTATCCCTTTAGTTATAACCGCCATGTCGTTATAGACCCTGTCAACCGTCACTAAACGCTCCTGTGCGCTCATATCGTTTTTCACAACATATGAGTACTTACCACGCTGGCTTTCTTTAACAGCTCTGTTAGGGATAGTTATTGCATTGTCCTCAACGCTGAGGCGTAACGTTACCTTGACAAAGCAGCCATCCCACAGGGTCTTGCCGGCATTTTGGAAAGTGGCCATAAGTTTAAACATACCGGTTTCTTTGTTGATTGTATTATCAATAAAAGTAAGTGTTCCCTCGGTTATTTTTGTTTCGTCGTCTGAGGGTGAGGCTGTGACTTTAAGTTCCCCGGCTTCCTTGTGACGTTTAACCTTAGAGAAGTTACCCTCAGGTAACGAAAACACAACATAAACCGGCGATAGTTTATTAATTACGACAAGTTTAGTGTCAGTGGTTTTAACAACATTACCCTCATCGGTTAAATGAGCCCCTGTGGTTCCCTCAATCGGGGACTTGATGTAACAATATGAGAGTTTGATTTTTGCATCCTCAAGCGTTGCGCGGTCAGCCTGAACCATTGCCTCATATACCTGTGCGCTTGAGGTGTTTTGCTCATATTCAGAGAGTGAGACTGCACCTTTTTCCTTTAAAAAAGCATATCGCTGTGCCTGAGCCTTATAAAAGTTGAGCTGCGCAATGTCTTTTTGAAGCGCTGCCTCCGCCTGCCTCAATGCCTCTTTAAAAGGAGCAGGGTCAATTGTAAAAAGCAGGTCGCCTTTTTTAACATCGGCACCGTCTTTAAAATGTATTGATTTCAGAACTCCCGTCACTTGAGAAAGTATCGTGACGGAATCATAAGCCTGTACGTTTCCAATTGTGGAAAGCTCAACTGGAATTGCCCGTGTTTGTGCCTCTGCAATCTTGACCGGCACAGGAAAATCCATCCCGTCTTTGGGGGGCTTAGATTTGCAGCCCAAAATGATAAGACAGATGGAAACTAAAAAAAGTGTCTTAATTTTCACTATTTACCCATGGTTTTTTCAATAGCGGCAATTGCAAGTTTGTAATCGTACAGGGCGTTGATGTGAGTCAGGTTGGCGTTTTGAAGAGTAACCATAGCATCGGTAAGTTCTACCGGGCTGCTCAGGCCGGATTCATACCTGATTTTAACAATATCCCTGTTCTCTGTGGCTTGCTGCAACTGTATTTCAGCATTAGTGATACTTTCTTTTGCAAGTTTGAGGTCAAGATATGCCTTCTGGGTACCGCTTTGGATTTCAAGTTTGAGAGCATCTATTTTAGAATCAGCCGTTTCCAGATTTGCCGCCGCCTCAGCCACCTTGTGTTTTGTCTCAAGCCCTTTAAAGATATTCCAACTAAGCGTAACTCCGGCGTTCCAGCCGTTATCAACCGGATACTGGCTGCCGTCAAACATGTAGGAGGCGGTGCCTGAAATCGTGGGATAGTAATCGGTCTTAGCATATTGTATGGATTTTTTAGCGGCTTCCTTTTGGGCGATTAGTGATTTCAAATCAGGACGGTTTTTTAGAGCCCGTTCCATGGCCTCTTCAAATGTTATATCAAACGGTGCATATGAGAGAGCCTCGGTAAGCTTATATTCAGAGATTGAGTAAATTCCCATAGTATTATTAAGAGTAACCCAGGCCTGCTTGAGAGTGCTTTCAGCCTTTAAGAGAGTTAACTTGGCATTGCTTAAATCCACCTCCGCTTTGGTCACGTCGTATTTGGATTTAGTACCGGCCTGATAGAAGTTTTTAGCTTGCTGCAGGTGCTGAACAAACTGCTTAACGGTTTCCTTGTTGACATCGGCAGACTTGAGGGCCTTTAGTACACCAAAGTATGCTTTTTTAACATCGTATATGATGGAGTCGAGTTTTGTAGCATAATCCATATTGGAGGCGTCAAGTTTGAGTTTACTGATTTCAAGGTTTGTGCTGATTTTGCCGAAGTCGTAGATGGTTTGAGTAATGCCCAGAGCAGTGTAGAAATCAGAGTTATTACTGATTTTTTGAGAAGTTGCAGAGTAATCGTGCACTAACTGAGTTCTCTTATAAGAGTAGGAAAAGTCAAGTTGCGGGAAAAATCCGGCACGTGCCTGCCCAACCTGCGCTTCCTTAGCTTTTACAGTGTAATAGTAGCTCAATAGTTCCGGGTGCTGCCTGAGGGCCATATCAACACAGGAATCAATGGTAAGCACTGCCCCCGGGGCTATTGTGTTATCCGCACAGTGTAAAAATGAGGCTGAAAGAAGTATTATTACAAAAAAAACCGCCACGAATAAAATATAAAATTTTTTAGAAAAATGTGATTTTAATCTTAAGAAACTTTTCATTGGTGTTATAGCTCCTCAACTTTAATTTGATATGTTGACAATTTTAATAATTAGTGTTTCCACTGCCGATAAAAATGCTAACAATAATTTTAATAATTTGTCAAAGGGTGACCGAGATAAAAAAAATCCCAAAACAGCGAAAAGAAATTACTCTTATCCTTGAAGCATTAGGTGTAGTGGAATGATGTGGCTTAATCAATACAGTGGCTGAGGTATCTGTCGCCGCCGTCGGGGAAGATGCAGACAATTACCGCCTCATCTCTACCCTCAGACTGAAGACGCCGAGCTAAAGCCAGCGCTCCTGTCAAAGCCGCACCTGATGAATGCCCCACGGCAAGCCCCTCTATTCTTACCAGCCGTCTCACCATTTCGTAACTCTCATCGGTTCCCACAAAGATTGTCTCATCGGCAAAGTTCAAATCATATATGCCAGGCACTATGGAGCTTGCCATGTGCTTTAAACCCTCTATGCCGTGCATGGCGTCATCCGGTTGAACTGCTATCACCTTTATGTCTCTATTGAATTCCCTCAGAGCCTTACCTGTGCCAGTTATCGTGCCCCCGGTGCCTACGGTTGCCACAAAGTGAGTCACCGTGCCGCCGGTTTGCTCATAAATCTCCGGGCCTGTCGTTAAATAATGCGCTTTCCAGTTTGAAGGGTTGTTGTACTGATCCGGCATGTAGTACATTTGAGGGTTTTCATTATAAATTTTCCTTGCAAGCCGGATTGCCCCGTCTGAACCTTCAAACGGGCTTGAATATATAATCTGTGCTCCAAAACCGGAGATAATCTTCTTTCTTTCGGGGCTTGCGTTTTTGGGGATTACTATTGTCACCTTATACCCCCTTACGGCCCCTGTCATTGCATAAGCTATGCCGGTGTTGCCGGAGGTTGAATCAATGATTATCTTATCCGGTGTTAACTGACCCGCCTCCCGGGCATCTTTTATCATCTGAAAGGCAGGCCTGTCCTTGACTGATCTGCCTGGGTTATACATCTCAAGTTTTGCATATATCATTATACCCTTGCTCTTAAGCCCTGTTGCACCATTTAGGCGTATAAGAGGCGTACACCCTATCGTATCTAAAATACTGTTAAGTATCAAAATCAGGCACCTTTCATAGTGTTAAAATGTCTTATCGGCATCGTTTTCCCAGCCGGAAAACAAAGGGGTGCTTAGGTATCGCTCCCCTGTATCCGGAAATACAGTAATAACCTTTTTTCCTTTTCCAAGTTTCCGTGCCGTCATCACCGCTGCATAGAAATTAGCGCCGGAAGATATCCCGGCAAGTATCCCCTCTTTCCTGATAAGAAGTCGTGCATACGTGTAGGCATCCTCATCGGAGACCTTTATTATCTCATCAATCAGCCCTCTGTTTAATACATTAGGAACAAACCCCGCTCCAATACCCTGAATCCCGTGGCTTCCAGGCGCATCCCCTGATAACACGGCACTAAGCTGCGGCTCAACAGCAACTATCTTAACCCTGCCGCCAAACCTTTCCCTTAACAGCTCTCCCACCCCGGTTATCGTGCCCCCTGTGCCAACCCCGGCTACAAAAGCATCCGGCTCTCCCAGCTCTTCTATTATCTCAAGCGCTGTGGTCTCCTTATGAGCCGCCGGATTTGCAGGGTTTTTAAACTGTTGCGGTTGAAAATATCCGTTTTGCAGGGCAAGCTTATTTGCTAAATCCACGGCTGTTGCCATGCACGCTCCCTCAGTTAAAATCAACTTGGCACCAAAGGCTCTGAGCATAATTTTCCGCTCCTCACTCATCGTCTCAGGCATTGTAAGAATAAGCTTATACCCCTTAACGGCACAGACAAAGGCCAGCCCTATACCGGTATTTCCCGACGTTGGCTCTATTATAGTATCCCCTCGGTGCAAAAGACCGTTTATTTCAGCCCTTTCAATCATTGCGTTACATATCCTGTCCTTTACAGAGCTGCATGGATTAAAAAACTCTATTTTAGCGTATATATCGGCAAGGCTATTGTCCTCAACCGCCCTTGTAATCTCAACTACAGGGGTCTTTCCCACTATCTCAAGGACTGAGTTAAGCGGTTTTGAAAAAGACTTAAGCCTCTTTTTTATTTCCTCTGTGACTACTGCCATTTGATTTTAACCGGCGGCACTTCCACTGCTTTTTTCAGTATCGCCAAAAACTCCTTTCTTGATATCTCTCTTGCTCCCATGCTTATTAAATGCTCCGTCCTTACCTGACAGTCTATTAAATGAAAACCTAATTCTATCAATTTTTCCACAAGGAAAGCAAAAGCTACTTTTGATGCATTAGTTTTTTTTGTAAACATGCTTTCGCCAAAAAACATCTTCCCTATACTTAAGCCATAAAGACCGCCGGCAAGCTCCCCCTCTTGGCGGCACTCCACCGAGTGGGCATAGCCAGAATCAAAGAGAGCTATATAGGCTTCAATCATTTCCTCTGTAAGCCATGTCCCGTCAGGTTTATTTATCCTTGCTTGAGCACAGGCATTTATAACAGCACTGAAATCGGTGTCAAAGGTAACGGTAAATACCCCGCGGTTAATTACCTGCCTTAAACTCCTTGACGGCTTGAATTCATCTGGAAACATAACAAGCCTTGGGTCCGGTGACCACCACAGGATGGGGTCTCCCACGGAAAACCACGGGAAAATAGCTCTTTTATAGGCATAAATTATGCGTTTTGTGGAAAGGTCTCCACCAACCGCCAGCAGTCCGTCCTTTCGTGCATCTTCCACAGGCGGGAAAGATATCTTATTGCTGAGAATATGAACCGGCATTAACCGCCGTAATCAAACGACAGGGCCCCCTCTGATACGGAAATATTAACCTTACCCCCTCCCTGAAGTTTGCCAAAGAGAATTTCCTCAGACAATACTGTTTTTATCTCCTTCTGTATAACCCTTCCAAGGGGTCTTGCTCCAAATTGAGGGTCAAATCCCTTCTCTGACAGCCATACCCTTGCCTCATGGGTAAATGAGGCGGCAACCCTTTTGGTTGAGAGCTGCTCAGAGAGCTCAGCCAAAAACTTACCCACCACCATGAGCATTATATCAGTGTTAAGCGGATTAAACGGTATTATTTCATCAAGCCTGTTTCTGAACTCAGGACTAAAGAGTTTTGTTATCGCCTCCTTGCTGACAGAGGTCTGCTCACCACTTTTGCGGCCAAAGCCGATAGTGCCCCTGTCCATTTCACGTGCTCCGGCATTAGATGTCATTATCAGAATAACATTTCTGAAGTCGGCTTTTTTCCCGTTATTATCGGTAAGAGTGGCATAGTCCATCACCTGTAGTAAGATGTTGAAAATATCAGGATGTGCTTTTTCTATCTCATCAAGAAGCATTACGCAGTAGGGGGTTTTTCTGATTGCATCGGTAAGAAGTCCGCCCTGGTCAAATCCAACATATCCGGGAGGTGCTCCTATAAGCCTCGCAACAGAGTGTTTTTCCATATACTCACTCATATCAAACCGCAGGAAGTTAATGCCAAGTGTGGCGGCAAGTTGTTTTGCTATCTCAGTTTTACCCACACCGGTTGGGCCTGTAAAAAGAAAGCACCCTGTAGGGCGCTCCTGAGAGCTTAGTCCCGCTCTTGAGCGCTTTATGGAGGCTACCACAGAGTCCACTGCGTGCTCCTGACCGTAAACTACTTTCATCAGCTCATCTTTGAGCGCTTTAAGTCTCTCTGAGTCTGTTGCGGATATATTGCGCGTCGGTATCTTAGCCATCTTAGAAATCACTTTCTCAATATCCAGCGGAGATACCGTCTTATGGGACGTTTTACTCAGTTTAATAAAAGCTCCCACCTCATCAATAACGTCTATGGCCTTATCCGGCAAATACCTGTCGTTGATATACTTGGCGGACAGCTCCACGGCCAACCGTATTGCCTTTGGCGAGTACTTAACCTGGTGGAAATTTTCATAATATATTTTAAGGCCTGCTAAAATACGGTAAGTTTCCTCAATAGTCGGCTCTGATATCTCCACTTTCTGGAAACGCCTCGAAAAAGCCCTGTCTTTATCGAAGTAGTTTTTATACTCCTCGTAGGTGGTGGCGCCGATACATCTGAGGACACCGGAGTTAAAAGCCGGTTTGAGGATGTTTGAAGCATCCAGTGTGCCGCCGCTGGTTGAGCCGGCCCCGATAACTGTATGTATCTCATCTATGAACATGATAGCTTTTTTAATTTTCTTTAAAGCATCAATTGTGGATTTGAGCCTTGCTTCAAACTCACCTCTGAACTTTGTGCCAGCTATAAGAGCTCCCATGTCAAGCAAGAAAATCTTTGTGTCTTTAAGCGTCTCAGACACCTCTGCCTTGTGTATTTTGAGAGCGAGCCCCTCTACTATTGCAGTTTTACCGACTCCCGGTTCACCCACAAAAATAGGATTGTTTTTCCGCCGTCTGCTAAGTATCTGCACAGTTCTTTCGACCTCCGCCTCCCTGCCCACAAGCGGGTCTATTTCACCCTTAGCCGCTTTGTCAACTAAATCCACGGTAAAGAGTTTGAGAGGGTCTTTTCCGCCGCGCTTGTGTGGCTCTCCCTCAAGTCCTTCTTGCGGCGGTGACATTTTTGAAATTCCGTGGGAAATATAACTTAGTATGTCAAACCGTGAAATGTTCTCCTGCTTAAGGAAAAAAGCGGCATGAGAGTCTTCATCCTCTAAAATTGAAGCAAGTAAGTCCCCGGCTTCCACCTCGTTTTTACCTGCTGATTGTATGTGCAAGATTGCCCGCTGAAGAACACGGTGAAAACCTACAGTCGGTTGTGGAAATTTATCTTTCGTGCCCGTCATTGTAGGTACATTTTTAATAAAAAAATCATTTAACACCACCACAAGTTTACCGACGTCCCCGCCACAATTTGATATTATATCTATACCTTTTATGTCATGGAGCAAGGCATAGAGTATATGCTCAACCGTGATGTACTCATGGCGGCGGCCCTTTGCCTCCTGTATTGTCGCCTCAAGGCTTATTTCAAGCTCTTTGTTTAACACTTAAGCCTCTTCCATAGTGCATTTTAACGGATATCCGTGTTTCAGTGCAAGCTCGTGAACCGCCAGAACCTTTGTTTCAGCAATGTCCTTTGTATAAGTGCCACAGACCGCCGAGCCACGCTTGTGCACATTTAACATTAAACTTGTCGCCTCCTCAGGTGACTTATTAAATATGCTCTCCAGCACATACACAACAAAATCCATTGTAGTGTAGTCATCGTTTAACAGAATGACCTTATACAATGAGGGAGATTTAAGTTTTTCCTTTATCCCGGACTCAAACGTCCCTTTGATTTCCCGCCATGTCTTTCCCATACTTATTATGTTATATACTAACATATTGAGTTATTTTTGAGGAAGTACCAGCTGCTGTTTGCCCACTGCAAACTTATTATTTCCAACCTCTTTTGTGGGAAATAATAAAAAGGTGTGGGAAAATATTTGATTTACTTATGGGATTGTGTTATCATTGATATGTATTATCGGAGTTATAGTTAAATAACGACAACGGAGGGAGTTTAGTTTAAGTAACACGGTGGCGGAAAAGCATTCAAAAAACGACAGATTAAGCATACTCAGAGAGTGCACGATAAGCACTGAGGTGGATGCAATTAAAACATCCTTTTTGCACCATCTGAAATATACACTTGGAAAAGACGAATATACCGCCACTAAGCGTGACTGTTATAAGTGTATAGCGTATGTTGCCAGAGACCATCTGATAGATAAGTGGCTGAAAACACAGCAGACTTATTATGACAAGGACTCCAAACGGGTTTATTACCTTTCCCTTGAATTCTTGATAGGACGCTCCCTGGGGAATACTCTGGTCAATCTGGATATTGAAGAGGCAGTTAGTGACGCACTGGCTAAAATAGGTTATGACCTTGAGGAAATAAAGACTTACGAGTGGGACCCCGGGCTAGGAAACGGCGGGCTTGGAAGGCTTGCAGCCTGTTTTCTGGATTCCCTTGCCTCACTTGAAATTCCCGCTTACGGTTACGGGATACGTTATGAGTACGGAATTTTCTTTCAAAGAATACGAAACGGCTATCAGTTGGAGACTCCGGACAATTGGCTCAGATACGGTAATCCGTGGGAGATAGAGCGCCCTGAGTACCTTTACATCGTGAAGTTCTACGGCAACGTAAAGAACTATGTAAACGGAGGCGGTTACTTACGCCACGAATGGGTAAACACTCAGGATGTCGTCGCTGTTGCTTATGACACGCCAATTCCTGGATACAAAAACAATACGGTTTTAAACATGCGTCTGTGGTCGGCCAAGTCCTCAAGAGAATTTGAGCTGGGATATTTTCAACACGGTGATTACGAACGTGCTGTTTCTGATAAGGTTCAGACTGAGACAATATCCAAGGTGCTTTACCCTAATGACAATATGTTTGAGGGTAAAGAATTGCGCCTCAAGCAAGAGTATTTTTTTGTCTCTGCAACACTGCAGGACATAATAAGAAGATATAAGAAAAACCATCCCGAAAGAGCTGATTTTAACAATCTCTCCGATAAGGTGGCTATACAGTTAAACGACACACACCCTGCCATAGCGATAGTTGAACTTATGCGGATTCTTGTGGATAACGAATGTGTCGGCTGGGAAAGAGCGTGGGAAATTACGACGGCTACTTTTTGTTATACAAACCACACCATTATGCCTGAGGCTCTTGAGCGCTGGTCTGTGCACCTGTTAGAGAAGGTGCTACCAAGACACCTGGAAATCATCTACGAAATAAACTTTCGTTTTCTCAAACAAGTGGAAGCACTCTATGGCGGCGATGTTGAAAAATTAAGAAACATGTCTTTGATAGAAGAGGGTGAGGAAAAACGCATAAGAATGGCAAATCTCTCTATTGTTGGAAGCCATTCGGTAAATGGAGTAAGTGCTCTTCACACTGAGATTTTAAAGGAATCGCTATTTAAGGATTTTTATGTTATGTGGCCAAAGAAATTTAATAACAAAACAAACGGTATAACCCAAAGGAGATGGCTGAGGCTATGCAATCCATCGCTTTCCGCCCTTATTACGGAAAGCATTGGGGATAAATGGGTGAGGGATTTAACGGAGCTTAAAAAACTCATACCACTGTCTGAGGACTCTGTGTTTTTAGATAAATGGCGGGAGGTTAAATGGTCTAACAAGTTGAGCCTTGCCAAATGCTTTGAGGGCCACAACAGGGTTAGAGTCGATGAAAACTCTTTATTTGACTGCCAGTTTAAGCGAATTCATGAGTATAAGCGCCAGTTGCTTAATGCCATTCATGTGGTCACACTCTATAATCGGTTAAAGGATAATCCCCAAATTGATATGGTTCCAAGGACTGTAATATTTGCAGGGAAGGCCGCTCCAGGATACTTCATGGCTAAACTCATAATTAAACTAATAAATTCCATAGCTCATAAGATAAACAATGACCCTGATATAAAAGACAAACTGCGGGTGATTTTTGTAGAAAACTACTCAGTCTCAATCGCAGAGACGCTTTTGCCTGCCGCTGAACTCTCAGAACAAATATCCACAGCGGGCACAGAGGCTTCCGGTACCGGCAATATGAAATTTGCCCTAAACGGGGCACTTACAATCGGCACACTGGACGGCGCAAATATCGAGTTGCAAAGAGAGGTTGGGGAGAGGAATTTCTTTGCTTTCGGCCTTACGAACAAACAGGTTGAGTCGCTAAGGAACAGCGGGTATAATCCACGTGCCTACTATGACAAAAATCCTGTTCTTAAAAGCGCTATAGACATGATAGATTCAGGATATTTTTCACCGGAGGACCCCGGTCTTTTTAGACCCATAGTGGATTCTCTTCTGAACCACGGTGACAGGTTTTTACTTTTGGCCGATTTTGCCTCATATGAAAGCATTCAGCAGCAGGTTTCTGAAACGTATAAAAATCAGACACTCTGGAGCAGTCTTTCCGTACAAAATGTTGCCAATATCGGGTATTTCTCAAGTGACAGGACTATCATGGAGTACGTAAATAATATATGGCACGCCTCTGCTGTTCACATTAAAATCTAATACCAAGTTGCATTCATTCGATTAACTTCGTTGACATCGTCGAAAACTCCTTGACGTCTCCTCTAAAGGGGAATCCCTTGTAAGGGGAGGTGTCGCTTGTTCCCAGCCGCCTGCGTTTACTTCTGACTGCAACTTGGTATAAGATGATAGTCAAAGATGAACTGCTCTTTTTTAATTTGTCTATCCGTAATACCTGTTAACTAGGGTGATTAGAGTTGCCGTGGTTGAGTAAACGCAATAAACAAACAAGATTGCTCTTGCCGTGTAAGTGTTATTCCGAAAATAATTTATTAACCTTATGTGGCGGTTAAAAACCGTATTTTTGTATCTTAAGTGTTTTTTAGATAGAAAAGAATCGTAGAACATAAAAAATATAAGCGGCGTAAGCGGTATAAAATATCTTCCCTGAATATCATAGATAATTTTTTCTTCAGGCGGCGTCCATGTAATAAACATTAAAGTGGTTATCAGGACAATCGTGAGGATACTTATCATGCCCATAAGGGTTTTATGCGCGGCGTTAATCTTTATATTATTGTGTGTCTGTTCTGTAAGGGCTGTTAATATTAATGTCAGGTAGTATGAATAAATAAGGAGCTTTGGTAAATAGGTATCTGTCCAGCCAAGTTTACCAATTAACTGTATCATATAACCGTTAAAACAGCTGCTATAAGTCAGCCCCAGCATTTTAAGATACTGAAGCGGGCTATGGAGGACAAAAAAAATCTTTGCTTTTGCCAGCGAAACATCATAGCCGCCGTCTGAGGTTATTGTTGCCATGGCAAAATCCCTGATAAGAAAATGCCATGCGGCTGAGGAAATGACGGCTAAAGCAATGAGGCATAAAAAGGTAATAGAATACTTCAAAACTGTGTTTCCTCTGAGTGCTATTTTGTTTACCGGTATTAAGAAAAATAAAAAAAATAGAAAAAAATATCCCTGTTTGGATAATGACAGAATAACGGAGATTATAAAAATAACCGCAATATAAGCGCTTCCTGACTTTACATCATCACCATAAGCAAAGCGAATAACAGTGGAAATAAAAAGAAAGGAAATCCCGTTTGTAAAAGCATCCGGTGACAGAGACGCCCCTATAAACAACGATATGGGAGTAAGAGCCAGCAGTGTAAAAACCCACTTAAACACAGGAACTGTTTTAATAGACAGGTAACACAATGCCAACCAGAAAAAAAGGTTAAACATCCTGCCCAGATAAAACAGTTTGATGGGAGAGGGATGAAACAATCCGCCCAGAGCCACTCCCAGCGCTTGCGGAAGATATGGAAGGGGACTATACCTTGCAGTGTTGTAAAACTCTATAAATACCCTGATATGCTTGTTAAGGGGTAAAGAGGCAACGGCAAATATATCCTCGACTTTTTGATGATTTTCCACATGAAAAGGGATGTTCTTTGATACCGTTTGAGCGGTTACAAGCAATGCTTGAGGAAGAAAACCGCCGACTTTGCCTTCTTTTTTTTCTGCAATCCATCCACCCTCGGAAATCTGATAAGTACGATAGAAGTGGTTATACTCATCCGGGGTCTGAAAAGGAGGTGTAATAAAGAGCATCAATAAACCGGCAAAGAAAGCAAAAAAGACAAAAAAAAGCTCAGGTTTCTTTAGTAATGCCGGTGTCTCGTTTCCGTGGTAACTGAACGCTTTTTTTATATCCATTTCAAGGCGTAGATATTGGTAAAATAGTCCTTCCTGTTAACGTAACCGGCCTCGTTAAGGTCTCTGATTATCTCCGGGGCATAAACAGAGGCAATTATTATAAAAGGCCGCGTGCCGGCATCAGGCGGTTTTAGCACCTTTTCCTCAGGAGAGTAAACGGTAAGTCCTTTAACCACTGAGCCCCATTTATTGCAATCTCTGTCAACAAAACCGGCCGGTACAATGTTATATCCCGATAAGACAGAGAGCGTTATCTCTCCGGCCTGCCCGCAGCCCCATATGTAAATAGGCCTCTTTACTGGAGACTTCGTCAGCTTTACCCTCATCTGCTGAGCATATATCTGCTGATACTTCCTATGTGCCCGTTGAGTTTCCATAGCGGGGGTTTTGCCGGCAACCGATAAGGCATCAGGGGCAAGCCAGTAAAGTCCCGTGTATTCGGGAACACTCATCAGCTCATGGTGCAGCCCCAGACGCAGAAAAAACTCCTGATCGCCGTTAGCAACGTATGATTCATCAAAAAAACCGATTTCATTATGCACGGCCGCCCTCCACATAGGATGTGGCCCGACCATCGGTATCTGAAGCAGCTGCTCATAACTAAACTCAGGCCAACTGAAGTCATTATAAACTGTGTGTAATTCAAAACTTTCATTTGGGTGTTTGGTCTGAAAGGTGTTACCATAAACAAGTGCTATATCGTGGAATTGCTCAAGATATCCGGCAAGGATTTCATAAGCATCACTGCGCAGCCGGTCATTTGTACTCATGGGAGTTATGTACTTACCCCGTGCCAATTTTACCATCAAATTCCAGGCGCTATAGACCCCTATACGGCTGCCGGTTCTTATATAAGTTATATTATGATGTAGTCTCTGAAATTCTTCTACTATGGTTTTTTCATTTTCCGGTGAGGCGGCGTCAACGATTATTATCTCAAGTTCATCACCAATAGTCTGATTACATAAATCCATCAGACACTGCCTTATAAAGCGCTCGGACTTGTAAGCCGACACTATGGCCGTAACAAGATAACTATAGCCGGTCTTGTTGAATGTAAACTCCTTTTTTTGAGGAGTTTCACTGCCCCATGAAATTTTGAAATTATCAAAATTAATAAATCCCTCCGGAAGTCTCCACACAGGCATTTTCTTGACAGAGTTCCAAGCCGACGGCGATTCAAAAATTATCTCAGGCTTTTCCTTGTATAATGAGACCTCAGAGAGCGCTTTTTTTATTGCGGAATTAGCTGTCTCAGGAGTTATGCTCTTAACACAATAATATGTGCCGTATCTGCAATTCCAGTTACATCCATAACAGTTAAGCGGCAGACTTACCGCCGTAGTGGCCGGATGATATGGTATAAAGCGCCCGGGATGACCCCCTCCAAGCACTACCACGTTTGGTATGCCATAGACACAGGCCATATGGGCTGCTATCGAGTCAGTCCCGACAAACACGGCACTGCGCCTTATCATCGCAGCCATTTGTCTGAGGGTGGTCTTACCGGTCAGATCAAATGTCCGCCCCTTAAATCTTTCTTTGATCTTAAGTGCCGTCTCAGTGGCGTCACCTCCACCTAAAACACATATGTCATAATCATGGAGTCCCTCCAGCGCTTCATGAAACCTCTCATAAACTTTATAATTATACTGCGAACCGGGAGCAACAACTATCAATTTTCGGCTTACTACACTAAAGGCTGTGAACATTAAATCAGCATAGTGTTCATCGTCGGGTGTACTCCACAGGGCAGGAGTAATTACAGGGTTTTCTATTCCAATTGCTCTGAGAAATTCCTCGTGGCGTTTAAGCTCAGGTTTATTTCTGTCAGTGGTTTCTATTATATGTGTATATGCCGGATTATTTATTTCTCTCTTATCTACGGGGAAGTTATTACCGGAGTCGCCAAAGAATGCGATCTTTTCTTTAGCAGCGCTTTCAATTGTGAAAAAATCTGAAAGCGGCTCCCTCGAGCACTGGCTGTTTAACGCAACTATTGGGTTTAGGTCCCTCAGAGCTTTAATTATCTTGTTTCTGTAGAGTTCGTCGCAGGCTGCGAGTTGTTTATTTACACCAATAATGTTATCGACAAACGGGCAGGTTTCATAAAGCTCTTTTACGTGTTCTTGACACAGGACGGTTATTTGATAACCCTCATATTTTTTCCTGATTTCCGGGAGCATCCCCATCGAAAGCAAAGCATCGCCGATTGAATCAAGCCGTACCCACAGCAGAGACGGTTTTAGTGGTTTGATTTTATTAACATGAACACTCTTCAGAGAATGCACATTCAGGTTTCTTATAAAAGTGGTATTTAAACGGCTTCTTTGTTTGAGAGCCCTGAGTATTATTTTTTGGTTTAACTTTATTTTATTGTAATTAGCCTCACCTTTTAAAATTGCATCAAGAATCTTAACTTTGGAAATTCTCTCAGGCTTGCCTAAGTTCAATCCGTTAAACTCATTTACCAGTTCAATCAGTTTATCACCCCTCATAACCGTAATCGGCACAGAGCCGGCAAGAATGCTGAACACTGTAAAATGGTATCTCCATGAAATCGTAAAACGGCAAAGTGTAAGCATGGAAATCATCTGAGCGGGGGTATAATAGTTGTTGGGTACAAGGATTGCAGTGTGTTGCATTAAGCTTATGACGGACAATGAGGCTTCTTTATCAAAATACTGCCCCTCTCTGGTTTCATTACAAAAAAAGGCCACTACAAACCCGTGTTTGTCAATCAACTCATCTAGTGCAGCGGCCAGTTGTTCCTTTATGTGGCTTTGATTTAGCCATTTTTCATTGACAACGTTGATTCCTATAAGGGGTTTGCCCATATCAATGCCGGTAGAGGCCAGATAATCTTTTGCCCAAACAGGGTTAATATCATCTAAGGGGGTAAGCCATGCAAGATCGGCTGTTGTCACAACATCTGATGGATTTATACCAAGGCCAATCAAAACCCGCCTGCTTCTTTCACTTCTGACAGTCCATGAATTTATGCCCGAAAAACCCTTATAAAAAAGATTCTTGCCCTCCTCGCTCACAAGCATGTCAACCCCTGTGCCGATAGCATGAACCTCGATGCCGTGTGTAAAACAGAAATCGTATTTATCACCAAGGACCCTCAAAGGCCAGTCGGTACTGAGCATTTCTGTAACAATCGTTGCACCGATTACAAAAACACAATCGGCGCTGAGGCATAGGGATTGGCATGTCAGCGTATCCGTGTAGTCAACAAACTCATAATACTCAGGGAACACTTTTAGAGCAGGTTCATTTTTATCCCACACCTCGATAGTCGTTGCCGGGGGTAATTTGTACAGCGATAAAAATCCGAGCATCATAGCCTCATCGCCGATATTGCCTGCGCCAAGGCCTGAAAAAGAAACATGAATTTTCAAACTGTTTTCTTTAACAATAGGAAGATGCGACTCAGGGGACGAAACAGAGAGTATCTCAGGTGGTGGTAATAGCGCTTCCGCTGTTTGTTTAATGAGTTCTCTCTCGCGGTTAAGAATCCGCTCCGCCTCGGAGTTATATGAATCTATCCCCTCCGCCGACGTCTTTTGGTTACCTCGGGCTCTAAACCCCCCGATAAGTGCATCAACACTGTAGAGCTGTGCGTGCCGGAAAAACCTTGCCCACAGCTCAAGGTCTCCGGCATACTTAAGTGTACGGTCAAGATACCCTCCTGCCCTTTCCCACAGTGAAGTTCTCCAAAAGGTGGATTCCTGCTGAATATGGGGAGGACCGATTTTTCCCTCCAGATAGTACCCTCTGCACCACTGTGGGATGGGGTCAAGCATATCGGCTAAGTCGCCGTTTTCCGCCCACACCGTAGGTCTGCCCATTACCCATTGCACATCTCTGTATGCCATAAAAACCTTAGCCACGTTCCAAAGCGCTCCGGAATGGAATTTGTCGTCAGAATTTATCCAGCCCATTATTTCACCGGTTGCCAGTTTAAAGCCGTCGTTTATCGCCCCGTACTGTCCGTCATCAGGAGCACTCCGCCAGTGTGAGATATATTTCTCGTAACGTTTTATTATTTCCACCGAGCCGTCGGTACTGCCGCCATCCATTATGATGTATTGCAGATTGGGGTAATTTTGATTGATTACAGAGACAATACATTGCTCAAGGTACGCCGCCTGATTATATGATGGTGTTACCACCGTTATCTCAGGCAAGTGCTGTTTAACAGTCCCTGTGGGTTTTACTACCCTCATGTTTTTATAACTCTGCAAGGTTAAATTAATAATTTCAACATCCGAAACAAATTTGTTTATTGCACCAGGTGGAGGGGGTGTTTTATCTTTAGGATTTAAGTAACCTCCCTGGAGATAAATTTTAGGATTTTGGGATAAACCTTTAAGGGTATTTTTTGCAGCAAAAACAATGCTCTCCGGTGCGATATCGCTAATGCAATGGTAATCTCCCTCATACTTACATATCCAGTTACATCCGTAACAATTAAGCGGCAGGGAGACAGCCGAGGTCAGGTTTGAATAAGGGAAAAACCTGCCCATGTGTCCGCCGCCAAGTATAACCACGTTTGGAGTACCCACAGCGCAAGCCATGTGGGCGGCGGCTGATTCCGAACATATGGCAAGTCTCGATTTTCTCAAAACAGACGCTGTTTGTCTTAAACTAGTGGTTGCAGTAAGGTCAATGCACGTACCAGTGAAGTTCTCAGACAGTTTCCTCCCCAGAGCAATCATATCAGAGCCACCTGCAATTATTAACGGAAAATCACGAAATACCTCCATTACCTCTGAAAACCTAGGGTATATTCTGTAAGTACATTGGGCGGAAGGTAAAATCGCTATGGGTTCATTGTTTTTTAATCCATAGCGGTTAAAAATCTCTTCTGCAACTATTTCGTCCCCTGGGGTTGTATAGACTATGGATTTGAGCCCTGAGACATTAATTCCAAGTGCTCGGAGGAAATCATTGTACCTCTTAAACTCAATCTTATGAGAACCCTCAGAGATTATAATATCTGTGTAGAGGGCGTTATTAGCGTCTCTTTCATCCTCTGTTATATTACACGTGTTGCCGCTAAAGGCAGCCGTGTATTTAGCGCCGCTTTGAAGGGTAAAGATATCGGTTATCGGCTCTCTTGAGTAAACAGAGTTCAGTGCAAAGAGGGGTTTCAGCTGTCGTACACTTGAGACTATCACGTCTCTGTACTGAGTTTCCTCACAGGCCCGTTTCTTATCAAAGGTAATGATGTGGTCTGTGTGAGGACAGGCTTCATAAAGTTCACTTATGTGATGCTGGCAAAGCACTGTTATTTTTAACGTTGGATATGTCTTTTTTATCTCGGCAAGCATGGAGATGGAAACGACCGAATCGCCGATTGAATCTCCCCTGACCCACAGGACATCGGCGTTGTCTGATTTTTTCAATGCCTGAGCTAAGCTCATAACAGTCCTTCTATGGCGTAAACCTTGCAATACAAAAGCCGTATTTTTCTTCCGATACTTTAAGAACCTCAAACCTGGGATCTGATTTTATATGGAGAAAGCTTTTGTAGTGTTTAACGGCAAAACAATCTTTTAAGGCTATAATACAAGGGGCGGGAAGCCGTTTTATCAGATACTCAAACTCAACATAACCCATATGGCCGGCACTGTCAAGGACAACAAAGTCCGGCTTATAAGAAAACTCGGAGAGACATTTTCCGAGTAAGTCATCAGGGAGGTCCGGGAAATC
Source organism: Nitrospirae bacterium YQR-1 (assembly GCA_039908095.1). Classification (NCBI taxonomy): domain Bacteria; kingdom Pseudomonadati; phylum Nitrospirota; species Nitrospirae bacterium YQR-1. The sequence continues at coordinate 83,053 of JAMOBJ010000006.1, read as the reverse complement.
GGTTTCTTTAAAATACATCTCAACCCGCTCATTTTCCTCGTAGTCAACAAATATACCGGTGTATTGGAGGTGTTTAACAAATTTATCATCAATTTCGTCTTTAGATGGAACGATATTTCTGGGTACAGAGAGGCCGTTTAACAACCTGACCTTACCTATGAGGCCGTTGCCGGTAAGATTTGAAACAGCGGCTTTGTGGTGTTGCGGGTTTACCTCTATGGAATAAAATATGGCATCATCATGGCCATAGTCTCTGAGAGCCGACGTGATAATTGTAGTTGAACCAAGGCCCTGATACGTGCCTGTTTCAATGATTCTCAGGGGACGGAATTTTTGAAATATTTCCTGTACAGACAGGGCCAGGTCTGAGGTGCTCTCAGCGCCTGACATCCCCTGTGCGGCATCGTTAGTTCCTGTTATAATAATGTTTCCGGGTATGTTGGGAGTTGAAAACCAGATGTTACTCGCAAGCAAGGCAATACCGTGAAACGGCAGCATCAAAGCAGGGTTATGGGTAACTGTCAACGGCCCCAAAGAATCCACCCTGTCGTGTGTAAACACCTCGTCAATAGTGTTGTATGTCGGCTCTGAAACCCCTGCACCAAAGGTGTACTCGCCAGGCTTGACTGTAAATTGCAATTCAATGCAAACAACAAAAGATGCTCCTCGCTGCATATCCGGAAGGCGCATTCCTATTTGTCTGGGGCCGCCGCCGAAGATGAAATTTCCCATTCTGTCAAACAGTGTGACAGCTACATTTAAGTCTGATACCGGTTCTTTAACCCTAATCAGAAAGTTAAACATAAGAGAGCTCATCATATCCACGGCAAATGTATCAAGACCGTCCTTGTTGGTAACTCTGAGAGCGGCGATTTCCGCACCACCGCCTGTGCCGTGCCGTGGGGTTCCCTCAGGGATAACATTGCCGGCGATGATTTCCTCAGGGCTCATAAGTCCATGCGTTGAGGGTGATACTGTGTCGGCGGTTAGTTTTTTATTGGAACGTTTCGGGTCAAAGTACCCGGCATAGCGGCTTATCGCCTCAACAGCCGGCCCAATGTAGTCCACCTCTCCGTTTTTGAGCAACACAGCCCTGCTGCAGAGCTTTCTTATCGCCTCGAGGTCATGTGATACAAACAGGCAAGTTGTCCCCCCGCCTATTATATCGCTTATGGTATTAAAACACTTTTGCTGGAAAAAGATATCTCCCACACCCAGAGCCTCATCTACAACCAGGATATCCGGTTTAACATTAACGGCACAAGCAAAGGCCACCCGTATATACATACCGCTTGAGTATATCTTCATAGGCTGGTCTATAAATTCCCCGATGTCCGCATATTTCTCAATAGTCTCCATGCGCTCATCCATTTCCTCTTTGGTAAATCCCATGAGGGCGCCGTTCATATAGACGTTGGCACGGCCTGAAAATTCAGGATTAAAGCCGGCTCCGAGTTCCAGTAACGCAGAAATCCTGCCATTGGCTATGACCTGTCCCCCGGTCGGCCTTATGATGCTGCAGATAATCTGAAGCAGTGTACTTTTCCCTGAACCGTTTCTGCCCAGTATCCCCACTGCCTCACCCTTGTCAACATCAAAGGTGACATTTCTGAGGGACCAAAACTCGTGGTGGTATTTTTTCCCTTTAGGATGAAACAGCTCCTTAAGCCGATCCCTGGGAGATGAAAATATTCTGTATTTTTTGCTGACATTGTCAACAGTGATCGATTTATTCAAGTGCTGTATTCCTATAACAATTCGGCAAAATCAAGCTTGAGACGTTTAAAGACAAGTGCTCCTGCAATGCCGACTATGAAACTGGTGGTTCCCACAATAAGAAAACCTTTCCAGTGGGGATGGTCAATGCCAAGAAGCGCCAGACGATAGCCGTCAACGACATAATACATGGGGTTAAGTTTAAGAAAAAACTGCAAATTAGCCGGAGCCATGGACGATTCATACACAATCGGGGTATAAAAAAACCAAAGGTTGATAAACACTGTGATGATCTGCCCGATATCCCTGACATAAACATTAATGCTTGAAATGAGCCAACTGATTCCAAGTGAGGCGAGACTCAGAAAAAAAAGATAAACCGGAAGATATAAAATAAGCAGGGTGAGGCGTTTTTCAAAGATAAGGACAGCGATAATAATTATGGCACCCATGATAAGATGGTTGACAAGATTAGACAACACAACGCTTAGGGGCAGCAGCTCAGACGGAAAAAGGCTTTTGGTGATAAGGTTTTTATTTTCACTAAGAATCCCTATTGAGCGGTTAAGGTTTTCGGAAAAAAACAACCACGGGCTTAAACCACAAAGCAGCCACAAAACAAAGCTCCCTGAACCTGCACCGGCTCCCAGTCGCACTCTCATGACAAAGGAAAACACAAAGGTATAAGTAATAACAGTAACAATTGGTTGAATAACCGCCCAGAAAAACCCTATGAAGGACCCCGTGTAGCGGCTTTTGATATCCCTTACAACAAGACACCACAGCATATATCTGTTATTTATTACATCCGCTATAAACCTCTTAGCCGGTGCAACTATAAATTCCCTTTTATCAGACATAATAATATATACAGATTTCTAATGAAAAACCTGTCTTATATTTTTTACAGAATCCATCAATGAATATCATATCACATCCGGAATAAAAAATAAAAGAATGGCTTTCCACCCGAAATCCGATATAGAAAAACCTGTAGCCCGTTAAAAGTGGTTTTTGAGCAGAAAATTCAGATCACAGCAGATTATCCATTTTTTCTACTATAAAAAGTTTATTTTTTCATCAACAATACTAAAATCAATATGGATTTTTATCATTTTATATGTTTTTGAACATGACTCTCCCTGTATTTTCTTTTTTCCATCTTTCCCATAGCTTTTTTTAGCCACTACATAACAGGCTATATTCAAAAGTTTTCCTCCGTATCTCTTAAAATATACCAAGTTGTTTTATTCCAACTGCTAATTTCAGAATTACCTGTCCTGCATGACTCACTATCCGCCCTGCTACCTGTATCATCTTCCACCTTAATGTACTTATCGTGTGTTTAGACCAGCTCTCCGGACATGTCTTCATTTTAAAACCCACAAAGAGATTGTACGCTATCACTCCTATTCTGAAAAATATCGCATTTGCATTGCACTGACCGCATGGCATCTGTTCCATACCAAATCCAATCTTTAGCTCTTTGTTTAAATTCTCCGATTCCCCACCAGGAAATTCTATTCAGAAGAGCATTTTGTGTCATTGCAAGACCTGACCCCTTTGTCTGCTTTAAATTAATCCTGCACCAGTTAGTCTTTTCCGTATTTTCTCACTGACCTCAAGTATGCTAACAGTAAAAGGCAAATAGAGGACTCCGCTGATATCGGAAGGAATTTCGATATCCCCCTCCTTATATAGGATAACAACATTTTCACGGCCTAATACACCCATAAACCAGCCTAACTCCATAATCACATTTTGACGAGCTCTCCATTTCTTCTCGGTACTATCTAAACCTTGAGGGATAACATCATCAGGGGTCAGAAGAACGAAAGCAAATCTACATGTTTTGGCATAAAACTCAAATTTTTCTACTATGGTGAGTCCTCTGTCATCCTGTTCATGAAGGATTATCGAATTGAGGCCTAACTCTGATAAAAAGCTCTTTAATTCGTACTTATTTGCCTCATTGTGTCCGTGGACAATAAAAATCATATTCCCTTGTTTTTTCTTATTCTCGAAGAAAGCAACACCTTTCGGAGTAATAGTAACACAAATTTTATTTTCTTTATCCATGTTGAGTCTAATTAATTTATTTTCGCTTTCTAAAAATGAAAGTGCAGCAGTATATAATTTATCCTGTTCTTGAATGGAGCTACAATCAAGAATTGGATCCAATTTCTTATGCAAACGATCATGCCAATCATTAATATTTATGCCGATCATTCTAAGAAATAAAGCATCATCTATGGGCATAGACGATGTATCGGCTAATGTGATTCGGGAATAAATATCTGCTAAGGCTTCATTAATTATCTTATTGACCAAGTGATCCGTTGTATTCATTTGCTATCCTTTTTATTTAAATTCATAAATTGATCTAACTGTCATTGACAATAAATTAACCTGTCCCTCATTTTTCCCTTAAATACTTTCGAAATTACAGTCGTCATTTAATTTCCTTTTTTTAGCACACCAAGTATAATTTTATCTGTAATGCCAGATAAAGGGGACAGCTCCTAAAATCTCCATAAGCAACATTACACATAAAACCTTGTTGGTCTAAACTACGATTCTAAGCTTAATTATAAAAGATTACTATGTGGAATTGCCATGATTTCCTCTCCATAAATAATTTCCATTAAGTCATGAGAAATCTCTTTCTATAATTTGCATGATAAATTATTTACCAGACTTGTGGTTTTGTCAAAAAAGCGAATCGTAATGCAGCAATTCTCGGTGAGGCTTAAAAAGCATTGAAGCAATTAGTGGGATATTCTGTTTTTAGGTTCTATAACGTTTAGAGTGTGTAGAAAAAAAAGAAGCAGTCCCTGTCGCTTAAAAAGAGTAGCCTTCAATTAGCTAAAAATGTCAAATTTTCCTTCTGAAAATTGCTCCACATTGTTACGCCCCTGCGGGTGACGTTTTTAACCTTTCGGCTGTGGAAAATGTATGAGACGGGGAGGGCCGTGGGGAAGGGACCCCAAACCCCGCTATCCAATTTGTCAAAAAAGCAACATATTTAAAGAATAATGTTATAACCAAACAATTCAAAGAAGAAAGTAAAAACACTATAGGGTATAATCTACAATATTTATGGATATTTTAAACAACACCTCAACCCCAACTTAACTGAGGACGAATTTGCTTTAGGGAATCCACCACATACCGGAGGCGCTAATAATCACAGGGATAAATGTATATCATTTAAAGATGATGGCAGTTACACAGAATCTGAGAAGTATAGTGGATTATAAAAATCCTGACTTCATCACTTGAGAGAGCTAACATATTGAAATAAAAGAAAAAAGCGAAAAAGCAGGGCACTACAGCGCTTTTGCCATAGACAAAAACAGTTACGGTCCTAATACAAAATCTATACTATCGTTCGTCTCTCATTGATGAATACAAACAGATAGCCTGAAAATGGATCAAGATTTAAAGACCGCTCCACAGGTAATGATAACCCGTTTATTGACTTGCGCATATCTGTACTCCCTGAGGCCAAATACACCCGAATATTTGAGCTCCTTTAATACATCATAGCCCCTCCAATGCCCTCAAAAGTTTCTGTAAGACCAGAGGATTAAAATTATCTTGTACCTCTATCCGATACTTTGAACCTATATGCAGATTGAGAGATAGGCATACACTCTCTTTATTTTGCTCCGCCACTATTCGTACTTGATGAAATACAGGCTCTAATGAAGACCAGCTCAGTTTCCCTTTCCAAAATCCAAATGATTTTAACCCCAAATTATGCCCTCTACAGTATTACGCCTGTGTTACTCCGCTGTTACTCCATGCATTAACATGTTCACTCCAAAATTGTTGTGACAACTCTTTCGTTTGTCTCTTTGTCTTGTTTGCCATACCGTGCCCCCTCTTTTTTCGCTCAAGTATGACACCTCTACTTAATTTTTTGTAAGATGGGGTTAACTTGACGCTTACTTTGCTGTTGTGTACAGCGACTAATCGGGCTTACCATGTTCCGCTAAAATTGCATGCTGATGGGTTAGCTTCTGCCTATACACCGATGGGTTTCATGTCCGTGTAACATTATTTGGGAGAATGCCAACCACCCATTCACCTTTTGGTCGAAGCCTCTCAGCATCTTTGGCTTTCAGGAGTCACGGCGTTTACGGCAGTTCACTTATGTTAAGCATACCATCTGAAGCTTAGCACCCTACTGATTGATGCTATCAGTTGTTCCTCCTCTCCTCACGGGTTGGAGTTAACGGGTTACATTGTCGTCCGGGCTTCAAACAGATGCGTTACCACCTCTGCTTGCCAGACTAAGCTACCTGCTACGGAAAACAGGGTGAAGTCCTTATTTTATAAAGCTTTAAGGTAATTAAAGCGACTTCATGTCGCACCCCAAAAACTCCCTCAGTTCATCCAGTGAATTGGCTTTCTTTATAAGATTTTTAAACTCTTCCAATTTATCTACAGTATCTATGGCTCTAATCATATTCATTAGCTCAAGCCCAACTAAACCAAATTTGAGCTCAAGTCCTAATTCAATGCCTTCAAGTAACCCATCACGCTTACCCTCAAGTAATCCTTTCAGTTCACCTTCAAGTAACCCTTCTTGTTTCCCAGCCATTTTACCTCTAAGTTCACCATCAAACAATCCCCTCTCTACCCCAGCATATTAAGATGGCGCAGCCTGAAGTTTACTCCAAGCTCACGGGCAATCTCCCTACATCGTGCAACGTCTGTCCCCGGGGCGTCAACAACAGACACGGTGACATCAGGAATGTGTTTTTTGGCTTGACGTATAAAATCCAAAACACCCTCGTAAGCGTTTTCAACGGACGGTACACAGAGCCTGTTGTAGGTCTCCTCATCCTGAGCATTGAGGCTTATCGAGATTCTGTCAACCAGACCTGATAGTTCAACAACTATGTTGCGTTTGTGGATTATGTTACCGAGCCCGTTTGTGTTAATCCGTACCCTGCCGCCACGATCCTTTATGTACCTTGCCACTGTTTTGACATTCTCCAGTTTAAGAAGCGGCTCGCCATAACCGCAAAATACAACTTCATCGAATTTTGCCGGATCCCCCATGGCACATACCAACTCCTCCGCCGAGGGGTCATGCTCAAGGCTCAGATTATGCCCCTTTACCGTGGCATTTACGGTTCTCCGGCAAAACGTGCAGTGGTTTGTGCAGGAATTAGTCATATTGAGATAAAGCGAATCCCTTATTTGATAGGCGATTTTACCGTCATGTGAAGGCTTATTAAGGCCAAACAGATTTTGAGCGTTTAGCGTGGTGATTCTGTCAACATCCTCTACTGAGATTCCTCTTAGGCCGGCTATCCTCGCGGCAGTGTGAATTATATAGGCAGGCTCGTTTCTCTTACCTCTGTACGGAACAGGGGCTAAGTATGGCGCATCGGTCTCTATAAGCAGATAGTTGTCACTTACAGCATTTACGGTTTTTTCAACATCAGGATTATTTTTAAATGTCACAGTACCGGAAAATGAAACATAAAATCCCATCGAGGTTACCTCTTTGGCGATTTCAGCATTCGCCGTAAAGCAGTGCAAAACCCCCCTTGCCACTTTGTGCTCCTTAAGCATCCCGATGGTGTCCTCTGAGGCTTCACGGCTGTGAATTATTAAAGGCAGCCCTGTCTCTTCAGCCAGCTCCATCTGCATGGCAAAAGCCTGCCGCTGCACATCTTTGGGGCTGTGGTTGTGGTAGTAATCAAGGCCTGTCTCACCAATTGCCACACACTTTTGATGTTTACACAGTGACCGCAGCTTTTCATATACTGAGGCGCTTAAGTCCTTAGCCTCATGGGGATGAATTCCAACTGTAAACCGGACATTTTCATAAAGTTCGGCAATAGCCCTGCTTCTTTCATTGCTTGCAACATCTGAGGCAATCGTTATGAGTGTCGTTACAGAGGCCTCGGCCGCCCTTTTTACCACCTCATCAACAACACCCTCAAAGGGCGGCATCTCAAGGTGGCAATGGGTATCTATCATAGGTTTGCCTCCGATACGGCAGGGTTTTCGTCATCGTGTTTTATAACATCATGGGCTTTTATAATCATAAGCGCTATAAATGCCATTACAATTCCGATAAGTATGGTCGTTATCGCTATGGCCAAGTAGGAGGGAGTGTTGTTAATGACATTTAACACTCTCTCGTATTTTTCATGTGGCAGCCCCGACAGAATTCCGCTTAGTACGCTGTTTGAAAAATTGTACAAGGCATTTGTCTCTGAAATACTCTCCATTGCACGGCTAAACAGTACATTTACCACAGATATGGTGACAGCTGATGTAAGGAGGGTTAAATAGACTGAAAAGGCGGCATTTAGGTTATGTTTTACCAGTTTTATACTTTCCTTTATTGCGGTGAAAGAGTGCATGTCGCTCTTTATTATCGCAACATATGTAAACATAAAAAAGAAACTGACAAGTATTGCCGGAACAATAAGCAGCATTGCTCCAACAACAAAAAGAATACCAAAGAGAGTTCCGGAAAACAGCAGTGAATAAAATTTTTTTACAACCGCCACAATTGCTGCCAAATAGCCGAAGGTTCCCTTTTCAATAACATCACGTGCCATTACAAGAGTCAGGGCATGAACAAACATCTGTATATAAAAGTTCACAAATGATATTGTAACAAATTTCTCGACAAGTTCTTTAAGCAGAGTCAAGTCCTGAGTACTTGCCTGCTGTGCGGCTAATTTCGTTATTCCCGGCCCCAGATACTTATATGTGAACATGGATAAGATCAGAGAGGATATTATCGTCGGGGTAATTATTAATGAGTTTTTCCTTATTGCAAGGAAAGAGTCCTTGGCAAGGGGTATGAAATCAATATTTTTAGCCACTTGGTAATAATAACATATTTTTATCATAAAAGAGCACAGCTAAGTGCAGGAGCTGTTTAATAAACCTTTAATGAAATAAATTAAAATTATTTTTTATAAACAACACCGCCCGCTCATAATCCTTAAATTTTCTTTCTGTCTCTTTAAATTCCCTGAAGTGTGCGGAGCGTCTGTTGTTTTCCACCCTTACGCCGATATCGGCATGAAGCATTTCATGGTAAATAATATACTCCACAAGGTATTGCGGAATAACAGGTTTATCAAGTACCGGATTTATGGAAATAACACCGTCCTTAGAATTATAACTTCCGAGCCGCCGCCTTTTGGCTATACCCTGTGATGTGCGCTTTGCCCACGTTATGGCACAGCTGATGCTCCCCTGAAAATACGTGCTGTTAAGAGCATCAAACACTTCCCGCAAATTATGAAAATTACCCCTTGTAATAATTGTTCTTTTACGGTTTACAGAAGGAGCTTTTATAGAGCCGGCATTATCGTTTATAAATTTCTTTATAACAACTGCTTTTTTTTTCTTGTTTGTTGCAATCAGGGCGATTTCTTTGATTACACCGTCCGGGGCGCCCAGAAACATTCTGTGCGCTCTTACCACAACAGTTTTGCTTATAGTGTTTATTGTAAGCAGACTTGATGAGTTATCGGTTATGGTAAGATTAACCGGCATGGACGTGGTCTTTTCAAGACAGCTCTTTAATCTGTTAAAACTATCAATCTCTACCGGTATGCCGTCAAACATAGTAATCTAAATTCTGAACCATGATTTATCTAAGTTCTGGTGTTACCACTTAAGCTCTCTGTTGATTAGCTTGTTGTAAAATTTCTTTGTCACAAAGAGGCGTTCATGTATTTCATCGTCATAGTATTTGGTTTCAATCTCAAAAGGCCGTCTCATTTGCCGCGGGTTGAGGCCGTTTGTGGAAACAGCAAAAGCCCACCAGTTGCCCGGATAGGTAGCTATGCATTGGGTGTAAAGATCTACCACTGGAAAGACTCTTTTAAGGTTTTCCTGCATTTCAATTACAATGTCCTTGTGGAAGTGAAGCGATTCCGTGTGAGTGACAAACATGCCGTCTGAGTTCATCGAGCTTTTCACGTTTTCAAAAAACTCCTTCGTAAACAGCGTTCTTGCAAAACCTATGACATCTGTGGAATCAACTATCGTAATATCTATATTTTTAACACTTCTGACAAACTCAGCACCATCCATAACTCTTATCTCTACCTTTGGATCATCCACAGAGGAGGACACCTCAGGGAAAAACTCTTTGGAAACTCTGATAACCGCCTCATCTATTTCAACAAAATAGACTTTCTCCACACTCTTGTGTTTAAGCACCTCTTTCACCACACCCCCATCGCCCCCGCCTATTACAACCACCCTCTTAGGGTCAGGGTGGGAGTGCATCACTACCTGAGTCAAAATCTCATGGTAAAACAACTCATCCCGCTCTGTAATCTGCACAATGCCGTCAAGCAAAAGCATACGGCCGAAAAATGGATTCTCTATTACCGTCAGTTCCTGAAATTTGCTCTTTTCCTTGTGCAGAATCCTCTGCACCTCATATGTGTGGGCTATCGGTGAGTATGGTTCCTGCTCGATAAATTTTATCATTTTAAATGTTACCTCCTTTTATCTATATAATAACAGTACTTGGAATAGCACAGCCGTTAAATTCCGACGCATAGGAAACCGTATATGCCCCTGCGGAAAGTACAAGTATCACATCCCCGGGCTCAGGCTCATTTAGATACACGTTTTTATCTATAACATCAAAACTGTCACAACTGGGGCCGGCAAGTACCCATTGCTGCTTAGCGGCGGTATGTGCAGCCGTTTCAACAATATAACTGTACTTAATCCCTCCTATGCTCTCCATTAGCCCGTTAAACACACCGGCATCTATATAAAGCCATTTTTCGTTTAGTCTCTGCGCCTTCCCCGTCACCCTTGATACCATAATGCCTGCATCCCCTACCATAGAGCGTCCAGGTTCCAGATAAATCTCCACATCCGCACTAAATCTTTGCCTGATAATAGTATCTATATTCTGCTCAATTTTTTCAACCCCCGGAACGTCCCTCGTGTACTTTATCGGATAACCGCCCCCGATATTAAGCACACTGAGCACAATCCCTGCCGCAGAGGCCATATCAAAGACATGCCCCGCCTTATCTACCGCTATATTCCAGTTGTATATGTTATTACACTGCGACCCCACATGAAAAGTGACTCCCACAGGGTTTAGGCCATAGTCTGCGGACATTTTAATCAGAGAAAAAACCTCTTCTATTTCCACTCCAAATTTTCTGCTTAGCGGCCACTCACTGCCCTCATTGGGAACTGACAACCGCATATAGACACTGCTGCCCGGAGCCAGCGCCGACATTTTTTTAACCTCAGCAGGTGAATCCAGAGAAAACAACCTTATGCCATAGTTGTAAGCGGCTGTTATAAAATCAGGAATCTTAACCGGATTGCTTGATATTATCCTCTGAGGGGCCACACCAAGGGCCGCCAGCATGTTTAACTCCCCCATCGAGGATATCTCAAAACCCACACCGGTACGCTCCAGAAAACCCAAAACCTCTGTGGAAGGGTTAGCCTTAACGGCATAAAAAACCTTAGAGTTGTTTATCCCCCTGCCGATACTAACTACATTTCTTCTCAGTTTATCACCATCTATTACAAGTACCGGTGTTTTCACTTCAACAGAGTCAATGTAGTTCAGAGTTTTTAGAAATGTCGTCTTATCTACAAGCTTTGCCAGTGATTCGTCTATATTAAATGTCTTAACCATATTTTAATCAAACAAAGCAGTTACAAAGTCCTTAGGGATAAAATCCTGGCAATCATTGATTCCCTCTCCAACCCCTATAAGACGTATTGGAATATTCAGTTCCTTTTTAATTGCCAGCACAATGCCGCCCTTTGAAGTGCCGTCCATCTTGGTCAGCGCTATACCGGTAACACCTACGGCCTCATTAAAGAGCTTTGCTTGCGCAAGTGCATTTTGGCCGGTTGTAGCGTCAACAACAAGAAGAGTCTCATGAGGGGCGCCCTTGATGGATTTTCCTATTACTCTTTTGATTTTCTTAAGCTCTTCCATCAAGTGTGTTTTAGTGTGCAGCCTCCCGGCAGTGTCCACGATAACCAGGTCAATGTCTCTGGCCTTGGCAGCCTCAACAGCGTCAAAAGCCACAGCGGCAGGGTCTGAGCCGTGTTGGTGTTTTACAATTGAGGCCCCTGAGCGTGCCGCCCAAATATCCAGCTGCTCTATGGCCGCCGCCCTGAAAGTATCTGCTGCCGCAAGCATGACCGAGTGCCCTTGCGCTATTACCCTGGAGGCAAGTTTGCCTATTGTTGTGGTTTTACCCACTCCGTTTACTCCCAGACAAAACACTACAAACGGCCTCTCGCTGTATAAGACAAAGGGCTGTGGAAGCCCCAGTATGGAGCTCATCACTGCCTTTAAATAGTCCTTTATATCGTCTGCTTTTTTTATTTTTCCAGCTTTAAATTCCTGTTGCAGCCCCTCTATTATCTCCGTTGTCGCATTCACCCCTATATCGGAGGTAAAGAGTATCTCTTCAAAAGCCTCTATTGTTTCAGTTGTTACAGCCTTGCCTGAAAAAAGCGTCTCAACGTCCATAAAAAGAGTTTCTCTGGTCTTTTTTAAACCGGACTTAAGTGTATCAACAAATCCCATGACGTCCTCCTAATAAGAAACTCAATATAAATCCTTGTTTTTTATGTTTTTTTACCTGTTATTGCCGTCTGCAAGCGGCAATTCAGTCATTTCCCCTGCATCCCTCAATGGCTGAAAATTTCTTACCGGATTTAACTTCATAAACATATCTTAGCTCCTTAACACCGCCTCAATATCCTCACTGTTTATGCCTTTGAGCACTTTTACCGTGCCAATCTTTTCGGGCAGCACAAATTTCAGCTTACCGCTTTCCGCCTTTTTATCGTAATTCATAGCGTCAAGCAGCGCTTTGACGCTAATTTTGTTTGAGTCAATTGAAACCGGTAGCCCATAACTCTCTATTAAGTCCATAATATCATATGATTGCTTTTCATCAAAAATACCCAATTTAACAGACAGCTTACTCTCCATATTCATACCAATTGCCACAGCCTCTCCGTGCAGATACGTTCTGTAGCCGGTAACCGACTCTATGGCATGTCCGATGGTATGCCCAAAGTTTAATATCTCCCGCAGCCCCGTCTCTCTCTCATCAAGAGACACAACCTCGGCTTTTATCCGGCACGAGCGGCTTATAATGTGTGAAATAGCAGTGTATTCTTTGGCAAGAATCTGTTCCCTGTGGTTTACTAAATAATAAAAAAAATCTCTGTCTTTGATTACTCCGTATTTAATTACCTCGCCTATGCCGCTTATGGTTTCACGTATGGGAAGGCTCTGCAAAGTATCAGTATCTATAACAACAAGGCGAGGCTGATAAAAAGTGCCTATCATATTTTTGCCGATGGGATGGTTCACTCCGGTTTTACCGCCGACAGAGCTGTCAACCTGAGAAAGAAGTGTTGTCGGCAACGAAATATAGTCGATGCCCCTCATATAGACGGATGCTGCAAAGCCGGTCATATCCCCGACCACGCCGCCCCCAAGGGCAACAAGTGCCGACTTCCTGTCAAGCCCGCCCCTGAGCAATTCGCTTAAAATGTAGGAAACCCAACTGATGTCCTTATACTCCTCACCATCAGGAATAAGAACGCAGCCTGTGTCAAAGCCGGCCTCATCAAGTGAATTGATAACCCCTGCACCGTAAATCGAAAAAACGGTGGGATTACTTATCACGAAAATCTTCCGCCCTAACCTCAGTTGTGACGCCAGCCTGCCCACATTGTCTATGACACCACTGCCTATTATAATCTCATAGCTTCTCGGCCCTAAATCTAAACACAGGCTTTCCATAGGTCTCAACACACCGTTTTCCAGTACTCTGTTATCTCCTGTGCTATTACCACAGGGCTTTTACCATCCGTTTCAACTGCTATATCTGCACTGCGATAACAAGCACTCCGCTGTGCAAGTAGTTCCTTTATTCTCTCATATGGATTTTCAACTTTAAGGAGAGGCCTGTCTGTGGTGCCTTTAGTGCGCTGAAGGATAGTCTCGGGTGTTGCCATAAGGCAGACGATAAGACCGTTTTGTCTTAAACAGGCTATATTTTCTTCCCTCAGCACAATTCCTCCGCCGGTTGATATGACTAGCCCACCTTTAGCTGAAACCTTTTTGGCCATTTCAGTCTCTTTGTCCCTGAAGGCAAGTTCGCCATATTCTTTAAATATGTCACAGATGGACAATGCGTTTTCCGTCTCTATCTCCTCATCAATATCCACAAGCTTCATGCCCAGTTCTTTGGCAAGAATTCTACCTACGGTGGTCTTACCGGTTCCCATAAAGCCGGTCAATACAATGTTTTTCACTCTGTCCTCCGAGATAGTGGTATCACCAATAAATCATAATCACTCATTATAAATACACCTCTTAACACGGTGTGTCTTACACCCCTGCTTTGACAAGATGTTTTTTCAGGCCACACCTTCCCTGATGGCAGAGGCTGGGGAAAGATGTCATAAGAAGTCTTACCCCCCACTCTACTCTTCCCCCGCAAGGGGGGGAGGGGAGCCGGGTTTTCTCTAAGATATTCCTTATAATATGCCATAAAGCCTGAACCACACGCTTACGGCAGCGTTACAATAGTTCCGCCCTCACCTACCGCTACAAACTTACCGTTGCCAAAAGCTATCTGATTGAGTGTATTGTAAGTTGGCGAGGTTTTAACCGTCCATGTGCTGCCATCTGTGGAGGTCAGTAGAATACCATTTGTACCTACTGCGTAATATGTATTGTTACCATAGGAAATACCGTTTAAGTTTTGCTGAATTCCACTGCTGCGTGCTGTCCACGTGGTGCCGTCTGATGAGGTCAGTATAGTGCCGTTTTCACCCACTATTAAGAAAATTCCTCCGGCATAAGTTATATCATAAAGTGCGTTGTTTGTGCCTGTGGACTGAGTGGTCCATGTCGTACCGTTTGTGGTGGTTAGAAGTGTGCCGTATTCGCCTACTACATAAAATGTGCCGTTTGCATAGGTTATGTTGTAAAGATTATTAGAGGTGACATTGCTAGATAACGACCATGTTGTACCATCGGCTGAGGTAAGTATGTTTCCGTTTGCACCCACTGCTATAAAAGTGCTGTTGACGTAAGCCGCCCCATAGAGATTACCCAAAGTAGCACTACGGTTGACGGTAATCCAGCTTAAAGAAGAAGAGGAGGAGGCAATAGTAGCTTGTGAGCCTACCACAATAAAGGGATTATACCCATAGGCAACTCCATAGAAGTTAGCTATATTAGAAGTGCCCGTACTGTTATCGAGACACTCACCTGTTTGGTACCATGTATCACCGTCTGTTGATATAAGTATAGTGTTTCTGTCTGTTGTAGCACCGTTGCAGCTGACCTGAGACTGCCAGTCGCCGACTACTACAAAATTACTGTACTTAAAAGTGTCATATTTAACGCCATTTAACGCATACGATAATCCTGAGCTTTGCAGCGTGCCTGTGGCATTATCAGGGAGCACTGTTGTTGTTGTAGTGTTGTCTGAGCCTGAGGAAGTTGTCGTCGTTGTGGAAGACGTTGTAACACTTGTGGTACCTGCGGTTGTAGTGGTTTCAGTGGATGAGCTGCCTGAAGATGTGCCGCTTGTTGTGCTTTCACCGGCTCCGCCTCCACACCCTCCTCCTAAGGAAACCAACAACGCCAGCATTACCAGATATGCTAATAACCTCTTATTCCTAACCATAAAGTCACCTCTTTACACAAATTTTATTAGTCTGATTAATATTTCTGATTCTTTTTCATAAACTAAAAATCTCTTACATATTCCATATACTTTTTAAAGTTCCCAATTGTCTCATCCATAGTATCGCCCCCAAACTTTGTAAGCAACAGGCCGGCAATAGTTGTAGCCATCACAGCCTCGGCTATAACCGAGCAAGCCGGCACGGCACAAACATCAGAGCGTTCATATGTGGCCTCTATGGGAATTTTTGTTTCTATATCCACGGATTTAAGGGCTCTTCGCTGAGTCGGAATCGGCTTCATCGCAGCCCTTATAAGAATCGGCATACCGTTAGACATGCCTCCCTCTATGCCTCCGCAATTATTGGTCTTCCTTACAAATCCACTGCTCTTTTCATAATATATTTCATCCATAACATCTGAGCCTGGATGTAGCGCCATGTCAAAACCACTGCCGGTCTCCACCCCTTTTACAGCCTGAATCGTCATAACAGCTTGCGCTAAAAGGCCGTCAATCTTTCTGTCCCATTGTACGTGGCTTCCCAACCCTACCGGCACATTAACTGCAAACACTTCAAATATCCCGCCCAGAGTATCTCCCCGCTCTGTGGCCACCTGTATTGCGCTAACCATACGTTGGCCGTCTTCCTGATAGGGACATCTGACCTCTGAGCCTTCCGCTCTCTGATGAAGCCGCTCTAATGCTCCAGGGTCGTTATAAGCCTCTGAAGAGCGCTTACCAACCCCGCCTATGTTTATCACAAAGCTCCCTGTTTTAATTCCAAATTGTCCTATAAACTTTTTACACAGAGCGCCGACGGCTACCCTCATCGCAGTCTCCCGTGCCGATGATCTCTCAAGAACATTTCTTACATCTTTAAAACCATACTTTATCGCACCACAGAGGTCAGCGTGTCCCGGACGTGGCCTGGTTACCGCCGCAATACCGCCGTTTTGCAAGGGCTCAGCAGACATACCTGCCACCCAGTTTTTCCAGTCACGGTTGTCTATTTTTAACGTTATGGGCGAGCCCAGTGTTTTGCCCCATCTGACCCCTGAGAGAAACTCCACACTGTCGCTTTCTATTTTCATCCTGCCACCCCTGCCATACCCCAGTTGGCGCCTCTTTAAATCCAGATTTATATCTTCAGCCTCTATGGAAAGGTTTGACGGCATACCCTCTACTATTGCAACAAGAGCCTTACCGTGAGACTCGCCGCCTGAAAGTATTCTTAAGTGGGGCATTTATTTATAAAATTCCCTGTGCATTTTTATAAAATATATAAGTCCAGCCGCCTGCCCGTTTTATAACACAAACATTTAAGGGTGGGCAACAGCTGAACTTATTATGATTTAACCTGTTGCACCATCATCTGCATCTCTGTTGAGAATCCGGGGGGTTATAAAAATCAGATATTCACTGTTGTTTTTAGTTACTGAATCGCTCTTAAATAACCAGCCTAATACGGGAATATCCTTAAACCACTTTGTGCCTTCCTCAGATTCCTTTATATCTTGCTTGAATATGCCGCCTAAAACCAGTGTTTCCCCATTTTTTATGAGTACCTTTGTATCCTCGGAAATCTTCTTTGTACGCGGAGCCTCGCTTCCACCGATTGTTGTCATACTGACATAATCCTCTTTGGTTATGTTCACAGCCATTATGATTGAATTGTCCGGTGTTACCTGCGGCGTAACTGAAATACTTACAGTGACATCCTTAAAAGCTGCTGATACTACGCTTGAACCTCCGGAGGTGGATATCTGCGGGTAAGGAATGCTCTCTCCCTGCGATATTGTTGCCTTTTGGTTATCCATCGTCAGAACTCTGGGGCTGGTCAGTATTTTCCCCTTATCAGCCGACTCAAGGGCTTGCAGCTTAAGGTCAAGGCCCAGGGTGCCAAGGGCGTTGAGGAATCCCAAAACAATACTGCTGCTTGTGCCTCCCACTGCGGTTGGTAAATCCGCAAGGTACGTAGAGCCGGTTAAACTGCCCTGCCCTGCAACACCGGTACCTAATTTCCACCCCTGCGATGAATCATATTTTTGGTATCCACCCCAACTGACCCCTATAGTGTCCACCACGTTATTTGAAACTTCCACAATCCTTGCCTCTATTAGTACCTGCGCTGTGGGCTGGTCAAGACGCTTTATCATCTTATCTATTTCATTCATCACCTTCTGCAGGTCTCTTACTATCAAGGAACCTGTCCTTGCATCCGATGTTATACTTCCCCTGGGTGATAACATATTACTGTCTTTGTTTTGAAGAAATGCCTTAACATCATCAACTTTTGCATAGTTTATATGAAAAATCTTTGTCACCAGGTCCTCGATAGCCTCTTTGGTAACCTTCAGGTCAGACTCTGCTCTTGCAGCATCCAGTTCCCGTTTCTTTTCATTATCAAGGGTTGTCCGCGTGGCAATTCTTATTATATTACCGTTGACGTCACAGCCAAGAGCCGGGGAGTTCGTTTTCAGTATAAGCTCCATAACCTGGTACCAGAGGGCATCTTTTACCTGCATGGTGGTTGTCCCTTTCACGTCTGAATCAACCACAATATTACAGCCGCTTTCTTGAGAAAGAAGCTTAAACACAGAGACAATATCTGCATTCTGGAAATCCAGAACCAGAGTGTTCTGTGAGCCACAGGGGAGGCTTTTACCGCAGGAACTCACTGTAGCTTTCTGATCGTCGGAGACCTGTTCAACATACTTAGTCATTGCATCAGGGCTGGTTTTCCCTGAGCTTTTAGCCTCACTCCCTTCCACTGCCTTTGAAGGTACAGCTAAGGAGCTCTTTGCCGCGTCTTCCACCATATCAACTGTCGTTAATGACACGGTTAAGGTGTCAACTCCTGTCAACACCTTTGAACTTGTACCCTTATCAAGATCCATCACAATACGGACTCCGCCGTTTCTGATGTTCCATTTAAAACCCTTTACAGGGGCGGCAACCTTATCGGGCGCGGCGGCTGCCAACGTAACTCCGGCAAGATCCATAACAAGATGGTCATCGTATTTCGAGACATCCGGGACCAGCTTGCCGTCGCCCTTGATAATCACATTTACCGTGTCCTTATCCCGTTTAAACTGTACGCCCGTTATAGCGGCGGCTTTTTTACCGGCGGAAGCACCCTGCTCTGAACTTACTTTCTCTATTAGGCCGTCAAAATCCGCTGCATCACCTGCCGCCCTGTCTGAGCCGGTCTGTTTTGTCATATTTACCGTCAGTACGTCACCGCTGATAAAGTGAGTTGTCTCAAACGGTGCGGCCATGGATATCTCAGCGATTGTGGAAACAACCGGCAGTGTCTTTGCTTGAAACTTTATTTCTGTTATTCCCTCTTTCTTAGACATAAGGCGGTCTGTAAAATGCCCGGGCTGCACTCCCTTTAATTCAACAAATATTTTAAAAGGGTCTCCGTCACGTGTTACGGCATAGTCAAACCCCTCAGTAACTGTAAATCTGACGGCATAATCGTAAATATCAACAGTTTTGAGCACTTTGCCGCCGGCATCGGTCTCCCCCGGCACATGTTCTCTTACACCCTGCCTAGACGTACAGCCATTCAGTGCAGACATAATTAATAACAATAAAATAAGCGATAAAAAAACTCTCACTTTTCTTAGCGGTAAATTCATATTCTTCACTTTACCTCCCTCACGCTATAGCTCTGAAACAGTATAAACATCTAAAACACATATGAGACCCTCCGTGGCCCTAAAGCCGGCTGCCTTTTTTCTTATGTTTTTTAAGTGGTTTCCTTGTGGTTTTTGCTTTAACCGGATGTTTGGCCGAATCCACGGTAACATTTAAATCAAGTCTTAGTTTGCCGTTTTCCGAGGTTATATTGGCCTTTCTTATCGTCTTTACGCTTCCGTTAAGACCGGTCAGCGTTATATTTAAATCTTTTATTACTATCTGGCGGCCTGTTGTTTCCTCTGTATCAGTTGCTGCTTTATTGCTCTGCGGGTTGTATATCCTGATAGTGTTGTCAATGACTGTCTTTTCAAGGTTATGTGTCCGCAGTATCAGATCAAGTGCCTTTTGCCAGGACATATCCTTTAGTTTTATCGTTATCTTACCGGCTACACCCGGGTCTAACACAATGTTTGCCCCGCTTACTTCAGATATAAGCCTTATTATGGAGACCACATCTGCATCTTTAAAATCAAGTGATATGAGATGGTCCTTAAAGTCAGGCGCTTTGGCGACGGCTGTCTCAGGCGTAGATTTCTGAAGCAAATCATCTGTCAGCTTTTTTGTGCTCCGGATGTCTTCCATCTTACTCTGAGCCGAGAGCCTTACCGAGAGGCCTTTGTTATGCAGTTGCACATCATACTTAACCTTATCGGCTAAATCAAGTACAATCCTTACTTTATCTTTATGCTGTCCCCATCTTATTCCAGTCAGCGGACTTTGCACCCTTACCTGAGCCATCGGAAACAGCTGCACTGACGGTATATCAACAACAATACGCCCCTCAAGGCTAAACACATCCGGAACCAGAGGGCCGTCTCCTGCTATCTCCACAACAGAGGTGTCATCAGTTTGTTTAAACTCTATACCGGTTATGAACTTACCCATTGTGCCGGAGTCAATCGTTTTCATACTCTCCTCGGCACGCAATAGTTTCATTTTAAGGATGTTACCTTCCTGTAACGGCTCAATGGTAAAGGCTGAATCAGAAGTTATCTCCAAATTGCTGCTCTCTGAGACGGTTACATTGTCCGCAGTGCCGCTTACGGCAATCACCACCGCAGGCGTTCCCTGCCCTGAGGAGAGTGTTTTACCGTCAAACCCCTCGGCACTGACCCCCTGCAGAAACACACCGTGTGTTAAACGGCTGTCTGAGTGCAAAATCTCATAGTTAAACGGCTCCACGGCTTCCACTTTTATATTAAATCCGGAAATCTCTATATTGGTTATTTTGTTAAGAGCGCCGGAGGCGGCACTCTCAGAGTCTTTCTTAACAGACGTACAATTGCAAAGCAATAGAAGGATGAGACCGGCTAAGACAGCGTTTCCTCTTCCCGTCACTCCTCCTCCTCTTTTCTTAGCCTGATTTTAGTAGTAATCGGTACCGGCTTCCCGTATGGATCTGTGCTTTCCTCTGTAATTATAAAATTATCAGAGTTAATTTTTGACACTATGCCACCATTTGGCCCTATCGGCGTTCCTTCCCTTATTACAAAGGACTTTCCGCCGGTAATAGTAACCAATGCGTATTTGCCCTGAGGGTCCGAGAGTATACCTGAGAGCTGTATTGAGCCTAAATCAACAAGCTCAAGCGGAGAGAGCACTCTCCTCTTTTTACCCTCTTTAGTCTCAGTACGTTTCCTTTTATTTAAGTCAATTATAGACATGAAGGGGTCACGCCTTCCCATTGCGTTGTATGGATAGATTACAGGTTTAGGGATTCTGGCAACAGGAGCCGGCGGCACCTCTTCTGGAGGGTTCTCAGCAAACAGCGCACCTTCAGAGGCAAACAATGCCGCCAATACCATCAGTGGTGCTATAAAAGCAGGCTTTTTCAGTTGCCCTCCGGTTCAGGTTTAGATGTAAAAGTGCTTGTGTTTAAGTTGATAGACAGCATTACATCATCTTTGCCTGCCTTATCAGCCTTACTGAGTGTCATCTGAGATACATTTACAATCCTGTTAAGGGAGGTTATTCTGCTTAAGAAGTCCCCCAATTGGTGGTATGAGCCTCTTATATCAAGCCTGACACGGGTTTCATACAGAATCCCGCTTGCATGTTCCGCCCTGGGCAGTGGCTCCCACAGAGCTATCACAAGGCCGGAACGTTTGCAGTCATCCGATAACTGCTTAAGGAGGCTTGAAATCTCACCTTCCACGGGAAGCTGCCTTTTTATCTCTGCATAATCCACCTCCGCCTGGGCCAGCTCTTCCTTTAGTCTTGCAAGGTTGGCTACTTTCTTTTGAGCCTTTGTTATCTCATCATCCAACGACTTTATCGCCGTTTTTAATTTTTTTATCTCAGCAGTCTTAGGGCTGTATATCACAAGATAAAATGGTACCGCCACGAGAATAAGAGGCAGCACTATAAACAATATCCTCTGCCACTGGGGCAGTTTATCAAGGTCTATCTTTTCCACTAATGTTTGGCGGCTCCGTCTTTTGGCTCTTCCGTGTTTATCGCCAACTCTATTGAGTAACTGACCACATTTACATCTGAAGTTGAAGAGCCGGTTGCCCTGCGCAATGTTGTGTCCTTAAAGAGTTTAGAGTTCTTCAGGTTTTCTACAAAAATGACCACATCATCATTAGTAAACGCTGTACCATCCATTGCTATCTTGTTGTCCGAAATGTTTAATTTGTTAAACCATACGTTATCAGGCAGCAGCTTACTGAGCTCGTCAAGCACCTTTACCGGGACGCTCTGAGCCGCCCTTAACTGCATTATAACCTTTTTATTGTCTTCTATCTTTTTGAGCTTCTGCTCAAGCTTATCAACATCACCTATCTTTTTTTTCAAATCAGCAAGCAGGACGTCTTTTTGAGCTTTCTCTTTCTTCATTTTTGTTACTTTTCCGGACAGATGAATATACATAAACAGGGCTGCGCCAGCGGAGATAATAAATACAAGTATTATAAAAAGTAAAGTTGCCGGTACCGGCGCAGCAGCTTTCTTCCTCCTCCTTGCTTTCCCTTCCAGTGGAAGAAGGTTTATTTTTATCATCTGTCGCCGATTTTCCTTATTGCCAGTCCCACGGCCACTGCGGCTATGGGCGCTATTAAATCCAGTTGCTTCAGATCAAAGCTCTTTGGGATTTTCATATTTTTAAATGGGTTAATATGAGTCACCTGGTAACCTGTCCGTTCAGACAGCCCTTCTTTCAATCCATGAACAAGACTTCCGCCCCCTCCAATCATAATTTCATCTATAGCTTCCATCTCAGGAGAGTCACTGAAATAATCAAGGGATCTGCGTATCTCCATTATAATTTGCTCATTAGCACTCATAAGCACCGTTTTAGCATCCTCCGGTGAAACCCCATCTACAGACTCACCGCGCTTTAGGCGTTGTGCCGTCTCATAAGGCAGCTTAAACTCACGCATTAGAGACTCCGTGTGAATCATGCTCCCGATTGAGCTGTCTTTAGTAAATACGGAAATACCGGTTTTCAGTATGTTTAACGTCACTTTCGATGCTCCAACGTTTACTATTGCTATGTTTTTAGGTTCCTCTCCCTTTACCTTGTAGTTGATTTCATACATGTTTTCAAGAGCAAAGGCATCTACATCCACTATCACAGGATTAAGCCCGGCTTCCTTGACTGCATGTATATAACTGTTTAAAAAATCCTTCTTTACGGCCACAAGCACAACATCAATCTGCCCCTGCTCCTCCGCAGGTCCTATTATCTGGTAATCAAGATTTACATCCTCTATGCCAAAAGGCACGTACTGTTCGGCCTCATAACGAATGTTTTCGTTTAACACTTCCTCTGTCATCTCCGGCAGCACTATCTTTTTAATTATAACCGATGAGTGCCCGGACAGTGATATAACCACATTTTTACTTTTGATACGGACTTTTTTTATCAGCTCTTTTATCGCCTCCGACAATTTGGCAGTGTCGGCAATATTATCTTCCACTATTATAGAGGGGGCTAATTCAATGTAATCGAACAGCTCCAGCTCGTAACCGTCCCGTGTATCTTTCAGCTGGACGGCCTTTATAGAAGAAGAACCTATATCCAACCCAAGAAGCGATTTACTTCCTAACAATTCCAACATTGTGAATTTTTACATAATTTAACAATCTTGTCAAGTGTTTTTTCTATTTTTTCTACACACTTAACAAAAAACATTAAAAAACAGCTTTAACTATTTCCACGGCAGACTCTTTATTTTTGATATATTTAAGAACTTCATATATTTTCACTAAATTCCTGTGTTATTATAATGTTATCATCAATTTACAGAGGGGCAAAATGCATCAGAAACGATTATTTTGAAAAATGCCAGTAGTCAATGATAAATACTGGATTCCGGCTTTCGCTCGGAATGACAGAAAAAAAAGAATAACAGAAAAGGAAAAAAGAATGACTAAAAAGAAAAAGGAATGACGCCCTCCTTTGTCATTCCCGCCTACGAGCTGGAATCCAGTTTTTTTCTTTTAAGTATCTTGCGCCGCTATAATCTGCCTCAGCTGATTACCTGCTTCCAAGCATTGTCTGTAACCTTATGCCATCCTCCAGTCTTTGTGCTATTGCCACAAGAGTTCCGCCGGAATCTTTGACTCTGTAAAAGGGAACCCCTGAGTCTGTAGCCGGCATGGAATTTATAATTCTGCCGTTTAAAAAGTCCCTCATCTCAGCAGCATCAAGAGCGATTTCATGAAGATGGGACAGTGCCGCATCCATTGAATAAATCCCCATGTTTTCAGAGGCTGGTTTTTCTAACTGAAAGGAATCATTGATTGTAAAACCACCAACCTTTGTCCGCACAAGGCTGTGAATATGCCCGCAAGTACCTAATTCCTCTGCCAAATCAGCAGCCAGCGCCCGAATGTAAGTCCCTTTGGAGCAGAGTACCCGTATAGTTAAAAAAGGATTTTTATAATCCAGCATCTCGATTTCATATATGGTTACCGGGCGTTTTGCCCTATTTATCTCTATCCCCTGCCGTGCCAGTTTATACAACGGCTGCCCGTTTGACTTAAGAGCGGAAAACATCGGGGGCGTTTGCTCTATCGCCCCTGTAAAACAGCTGAGTGCTGCGTTTATGTGTTCTGAGACATCCGCACTTACGGCTGATTCCCTAACCACCCGACCCTCTCTGTCAAGGGTATCGGTGGCAACACCCAGCCTGATTGTTGCCACGTATTCCTTGTTAAGGCCGACAAAGTATCCGGCAAGTTTTGTAGCCCTGCCGGTCATCACAACAAGCACACCTTCAGCCAGAGGGTCCAAGGTGCCGCTATGGCCTGCTTTTTTGGCTTTAAGGATGGACTTCAATCTCTGTATTGCCCCATGAGATGTTATGCCACAGGGCTTATTGAGGTTTATAACTAAATCCGTAAGCACCTACAGTGCTTTTAACTTCTCAAGTAAGTTTTCCTTAAGTGTTTCTATCGTGCCGGAAACCCTGAATCCTGCTGCATTTCTATGCCCGCCACCGCCAAAGTTACCGGCTATGGCGGCTACATTTATATCTCCCTGTGAACGAAGTGACACCTTCCACGTCCCAGGGCTGTACTCTCTGAAAAATGCTGAAATCTTTACGGAGTTAACCATCAGAGGGAAATTCACAAAATTCTCGGTATCTTCCCCAACCGCCCCTGTCTCCTTAAACATTGCCTCAGTCACTACCGCTGTTGACACAAAGCCATGGATGTCCAAAGAGGACATCATCTGTTTAAATAACATAAATTTAGCCTCAGACCAGTTATTGTAAAGACTGTCGGCGATATATGAGGGACTTACACCTGAGTCAACCAGTTTGGCACAAACGCCCAATGCATCGGCAGTGGTATTGCCAAACCGAAATGAGCCGGTGTCAAAAGCAATAGCTGTGTAGAGGTTTTCGGCCATGGATTTTGTCATATCAACCGAAAGCGCATTTATCAAATAATATATCAGAAGGCCGGTTGCAGGGCTTTTAGACACTATCCAGTGTGCATCACTAAAGTGCCCTCCGTCGCCCTCATCCGCACTTACCTCCCCCTCTGTTTCATAGTCGCCGTCTCCCATCAAGTGGTGGTCTATTACAAGCGTTTTTTTAAATTGTACCTTTTCAACCGCCGCCCGCTGTGCAGTGTTGCAATCAACTATGATAAGAACAGTTGACAGGGCCTCAGGGAAGCTGAAATCATTTGAAAACATCTGAGAGCCGGAAAGAAAAGAATACTGGGCGGGGAGAGCGTCTCTGGACTTTATAGCAACCTGTTTTCCCATACACATAAGAGCCTCGGCAAGGGCAAGCGATGAGCCCACTGCATCCCCGTCGGGAAACACATGAGGCACTATATAGAACTGATTGTTTTCCCTGATTTCTCTAATCAGGTTCTCTGGTGGATTCATAAGCATCTCCATGTATTTTATCAAAGATTTCATCTATTTTGGATCCATAAGTTATGGACTTGTCCTCAGAAAAAGTCAAAACCGGTATAACTTTCATCTTAATGGTTTTTGATATTTCCCTTCTGACAAACCCTGCCGCAGAGTTTAGTATCTTAAGGGTTTGCTCAATATCCTCTTTCTTAAGAGTGCTGACAAAAACCCTTGCGCTCTTGAGGTCCTCTGAGACGGAAACATCCGTAATTGTTACAAAACCAAGCCGGGGGTCTTTTATTTTTGTCAGAACCACTTCAGCTATATCCTCTCTGAGTGAAACCGACACTCTCTGTGCCCGCTTGAATGGGTGCATATCAGGACATCTCCAGCCTGTAATCAAGTATCTCTACACGAGGTTCTTTTTCCGTCATATCTTTAACACTTTCCATGGTTTTATGTACCAGTTTAGCATCATTTGATATACAAACACAGTAGAGGGATACCCTCTGCCATAAATCATTGGCCTCCTCGGCCACCGATACATTAAATTTATTCTTAATCCTGTCCTTCAGAGATTTAACAACAAACCTCTTGGACTTTAAAGAACCGGACTCCGGCAAATACAAGTCCATTTCTAAAACACCAATAATCAATCCGTCAACTTAACCGGCATTGTAGCCGCTCAGGGCAGCGTGTAAAACCGGCTTCCCCCCGCTTAGAGCTTTCCGGCTACCTTTTCTATCTTATAATTTTCTAAAATATCTCCGGCCTTCAGATCATTGTAGTTTTCAACGACAATGCCGCACTCATAACCTTTCAAAGCCTCTTTTATATCATCTTTAAATCTTTTAAGTGTGTCTATTTTACCATCATAAATAACTATGTTGTCTCTGATAACCCTGATACCCTCAGATGATCTCTGTATTGAACCCTCAGTAACCAGACAGCCGGCCACTGTGCCTATCTTGGATATATAGAAAGTCTGCTTAACCTCGGCAGTGCCAAGAATCACCTCTTTAAGGGTAGGCTCAAGGAGACCCTCGAGAGCTTTCTTAACATCGTCTATGGCGTCATAGATAACATTATAGAATCGGATGTCAACGCCCTCACGCTCGGCAAGTTTTGATGATTTAGCATCCGCCCTGACATTAAAACCGATCATTATAGCATTTGAAGCTGAGGCAAGCATAACGTCCGAGTCGTTTATCCCGCCTGTTGAAGAGTGTATTACCTTTACTTTAACCTCCTGATGCTTAATGTTTTCAAGAGAGCTCTTCAGTGCCTCGGCAGAGCCCTGAACATCGGATTTTATAATTAAGTTGAGTTCCTTTATGGCCTGTTCTTTTATTTTGGCATAAAGCTCGTCAAGGTTTAACTTCTTAGGATGCACTGCATGGGTTGTCTGAGTTTTTTGTCTTCTGGCCATTATTATCTGCCGTGCCCTCTTTTCCTCATCAACAACCATAAAGGATTCCCCTGCATCTGGCACATCTGAAAACCCGACAACCTCCACTGGAGTTGAAGGTCCGGCCTCTACTATCTTTGCCCCCTCGTCATCAATGAGTGCCCGCACTTTACCAAAACTAAAACCTGTCACGAACACATCACTAACCATGAGTTTTCCGCTTTGAATCAGCACAGTAGCTACAGCACCGCGCCCTTTGTCAAGGCGTGATTCTATGACAACTCCCCGCGCAGGTTTGTTGGGATTTGCCCTGAGCTCCATCATCTCCGCCTGAAGCACTATCATTTCAAGAAGGTCCTCGATGCCGATGAGCTTCTTGGCCGATACTTGAACAAAGATATTTTTCCCGCCCCACTCCTCAGAAATTACATCGTGCTCTGAGAGTTCTTTTTTTATTCTCTCCACGTCGGCATTGCCCTTATCTATCTTATTAATAGCCACAACTATGGGGACATTGGCCGCCCTTGCATGGTCTATGGCCTCAATGGTCTGCGGCATAACGCCGTCGTCAGCGGCAACAACAAGGACTACAATGTCGGTGACCTTAGCCCCACGTGCCCTCATCGATGTAAATGCTTCATGGCCGGGTGTATCCAAAAACACAATTTCTTTACCCTTCAGACGCACCTTATATGCACCTATATGCTGAGTGATGCCGCCGGCTTCCGACTCCGTAACCTTTGTCTTTCTCAGAGCATCTAAAAGGGAGGTCTTGCCGTGGTCAACGTGCCCCATGATGGTGACAACAGGGGGACGCAGAATAAGGTTTTCATCCTCAGCCAACTCCTCATAGGCCTCATAGTTCTCTACCTCGGCTGCCTCTACCTTTATGCCGAATGCTTCCGCCACCATCAGAGCTGCATCCATATCCACTACCTGATTTATTGTCGGCATGGTGCCTAATTCCATGAATTTCTTGATAACCTCTGATGTTTTTTGTCCTATCAACCTGGCAAAATCATTAACCGTAGCGCCTTCCTGAATTTTAATTAATTTCTTGCGCGGGGCAGTCGGAAGCAACGGCTGCTTTAATCCGATGCTTTTTTGTACTTGCCTGCCCTTTAAGGATTTCTTGCCGGGCCTTGCATCAAAAATCTTTTTTTGCTCAACCTTCCTTATCGACTGGAAGGCTCTTTGCATACTTAACTTTGGTTTCACCCTCTCAACTTTTTCTATATCAACTTTCTTTTTAAATCTGTCGGGTATTACCACCTCTTCCTCTTCCTCAGCGGCGGGAGTAACCGGCAGCTGTACGGCTACAACTTTAGCAACTGGAGGTTGATGAGGCGGCTTATGAGATTGAACCCTTGGCTCAGGAGGCTGCTGCTTCTTATGTGGCTCAAATTTTGTAGCGACCGGGTGGGCGGATTGTTGATGGGGCTGTTTTTGTTTGTTTGATGGGGCTGTTTTTACGCCGGCTTCCTGTTTAGGTGTTTTGGCTGCCAACTGCGCTTTGACTTTTTCCACTAACTCAGGCTGTAAACCTGATGAATGGGTTTTGCCCTCAATGCCCATTTTTTCTATGGCGGCAAGAATCTCTTTATTACTCACAGAAAGGGTCTTTGCCAATTCGTTAACTCTAATCATAGCCACTAAGTAATCACCTCCGATATTAACAACTCTTTTAGTTGGTGCAGGCTTTCAACCTCAACCTTAAAAATCCTTTTGAGCCTTTTTCCTCTTATTAACACTTCTATGCACCGCACATCAGGACACACGTGATAACCTCTTCCGCCAAGCACCCTCTTTTGGTCATAAAGAAGTTTGCCGTCTTCCACAACAAGCCTCAAAAGCTCTGTTTTGCCCCTTTTGGCTCTGCAGGATATACAGGTCCTTTGAGGATATTTCGGCACCACTTATTCATGTTATCATAACGAAATCTTTTTATGCAATAAACATCTGTTATTTTTTGTTAAAAGACAGGGAAATCTTTACAAACTCCAGTAAATTATTATAAAATTGTTGAAAGGTTCCAAAAATAATTAAGGAGGTTTATATGGACAGAACAGGAGTTATAACATTTCAGGGAGGGGCGTTAACCCTCACGGGAAACGAGGTAAAGGTTGGCGGCAAGGCACCGGACTTCACCATGATGGACAACAATCTGGGGGCGGTTACCCTTAAAGATTTTGCCGGAAAAACAAAAGTAATCAGTGTAACCCCGTCTCTTGACACTCCGGTGTGTGACGCACAGTTGAGAAAGTTTAATGAAGAGGCGGCAAAGCTCGGCCCTGACACGGTTGTAATAAATGTCAGTATGGATTTACCGTTTGCCAATGCAAGGTTTTGTACAACTGCCGGCATAAGCGCCGCTACGAAAACCCTTTCCGACTACAAGGATGCATCATTTGGCTTAAATTACGGTGTTTTGATAAAAGAACTCAGGCTCCTTACACGCGCCGTTTTCGTTATTGATAAAAATGACATCATTCAATACATGGAAATAGTGCCGGAGATTACCAATCCACCGGATTACGGCAAGGCAATAGCCGCCGCTAAATAACAGACCGATACAATGGGAGCAGGCAACCGCCTGCTTCCGTGTTTTTTTAGAAAGAAACTGTTAATAAAAGTTTGGAGATGTCCCCCCGAAAACCGACATAGAGGTAAGCAAACCGAGTAAAGGAGTTGAAATAAAAGGAGATAATAAGAAGTAAGAAATTAGCGGAGAGGTTAAGCAAAAAAAGTCTCTTTAGCGGATCGAGTGGGTAGCAAAGTAAGAAGTAACCTCTGTCGCCTTAGACACAGTAGCCTACAGGTAAACGTGGAGGTCAAGTTTTGCTTTCGCAAAACTGCTCCACAGCGTTACGCCCCTGCGGGTGACATCCCCTACCTTGCGGCTATGTATAGTGTAGGCGACGGGGGCTTATTCTTTCTTTTACCCACTCAAAACGTGAAAGAACCATTTTTAAAAATTTTACTTGACATCACGGTTGCTTTAGGGGAGACGTCCCCGGAGCTTTCTACGAAGCCAACAAAGTTAATCGAATGAATGCAACCTGGTATCAAGCCATTGAAAGATGTATTCAGCCACGTTTTCCCATCCCTGCTCCTGTATAATCCAGTGGGCGTGTTCAGGGAACTCTTTATAAGTACAGTTTTTATATTTACTGGAAATGGCAAGTGCTAATTTAGGGCTGATAATCCTGTCCATACCACCGGCTATGACAAGCACAGGAGATGTTATCCTTTTTTCATCAACATAAGCGGCTTTTTTCCGGTCTAATACTGAAAACCCTATTTCAGAAAGCGCCCGCCCCGACTCATACACAAACCTGCTGTGCACCTCATGTTGTCTCTGAGGCGGCAAATTGTGTAACGACGTCACCACAGCTTGTGCAAATGAGGGTCGTACCGGCACTTTCCAGAAAAGGCCATACCGTAAAAGCGCAAAAATCCCCTGAATCACAGCCGCCTTTTTAGGATATAACCCGGCAGGCGGCGCCGGCTCTATCAACACAAGCGCCCGCACAGGCACACTTTGCGCTGCTAACTGCGCAAGCAGCCCCCCCATCGAATGCCCTATAAGCACCGCCTTATCATCAAGCGCTGATAGCTCATTACATATATCTGAAACGTAATCACGCAGACTAAGGGCTGCTATCCCTTGTGCAGGCTTATCGTGAGGATTTACGCCGTGTAGGCGTAAGTCCGGCGTCAGAGAGTTAAACCCCCTGATTTTAAAGAATTCACTGAAGCCCTCCCACACCCATGATCCACAATTTGCACCGTGTATAAAATATAAATTATTTTTTTTCATTTACCCCTCGCTTTTTTCTAATTACTTAGTATATAATAATAGTTGGAAGATGGAAGAAACAGCAATAGACAATTTCGAGCACTTCGGCTTAAGGCCTGAGATTCTTAAAGGTGTGTATGAGGCAGGTTTCAAAGTACCCAGCCCAATTCAACAGCAGGCAATCCCCTTTGTATTAGCGGGTAAGGATATTATTGCGAGGGCACAGACCGGAACAGGTAAAACCGCCGCCTTTGGACTTCCCGCTATGCACAATGTTAAACATACGGGATCGGTTGAAGTTCTAATTATGCTTCCCACCAGAGAGCTGGCCTCACAGGTAAGTGACGAGTTGTACCGGTTAGGCCGCTATTTTGATATCCGCACTGCCGCTGTTTATGGTGGACAGTCTATCGGCAGACAGGTTGACCTTATAAACAAAGGAGTCCAGGTTGTGGCGGCTACCCCCGGCAGGCTTCTTGACCACCTCAGGTCCAAACGGCTTAAAAAATTTGCACCCTCCATCGTAGTCCTGGATGAGGCCGATGAGATGCTTGACATGGGCTTTATCGAAGATATTGAGTCCATCTTTGAATTCTTACCCAAAAAGCGGCAGACAATGCTTTTTTCCGCCACAATGCCCAGAGAAATACAGGCTCTTGCAAGAAACATTCTGACAGAGCCGGTCACGGTTGACGTTACACCCAAAAATCTGGCTACCGCCGCAGAAGTTATTCATAGATACTATGTAATAGGTGAAAAGGAACGTGAGGAGGCACTTGTCAGACTAATTGAGACAGAGGCCCCACCTAAAAGCCTTATTTTTTGCCGTACTAAAAAGGAAACAGAAATGCTTTCAAATACCCTTATCTCAAGAGGCTATCCTACCAGAGCACTTCACGGCGATATGGAACAGAACCAGAGAAACGAGGTGTTGGCGTCTTTTAGAAGAGGACAGACGTATATTCTGATTGCCACCGATGTGGCGGCAAGAGGTTTGGATATAACCGATGTTTCCCACGTGTTTAACTATCATATTCCATTTGAGCCGGGCAGTTACGTGCACAGGATTGGACGCACCGGACGTGCCGGCAAAAAAGGTATTGCCATTACTTTAGTTACACCGCTTGAATTTAAAGAATTAAAACGGATAATGGATTTCTCAGGCGCCCCTATTCTGTGTGAGGAAATACCCACAATTTCTCAGGCTAAGAAAAAACATTACGCCGAGTTTGCGCGCAAACTTATTCATGAGGAAATTCATGAGGATGCCGTGGAGGTATATCAATCCCTCACTGAGGATATGGATGCCACTCAGATAGCATGTAGAGCCATTTCGATGCTTTTAGAGAGAAAACAGGTGGCAGGCCCCAACAGAATCGGTCTGTCAACCAGAGAGGTGGCGGATTTACTACAAAGATACAGAAAAAATAAAGCCGCTTACTCACAAAAGACATATAAGAAATCCCCGCCGAAGCGAAGCAGACGGGACGGCCTTTAGAAAGTCTCACATTCAGGCCGCCGCTTAGCTTTCATGCTCTCTTATTATACCAGTCTGTATTACCTTAGCTGCCGTGCTATAGCCGCAGCCTGCTCAAGCATTTTACTTCTGTCGTCAGAGGAAACATACGGTACGGAAGTAAAAAACTTATGCTCAATTACATCAAATCCACAAAAAGCAAAGATTCCGTCATCTACCGTTTGTGTAATGCTTTTAAACATACCGGTGGCTGCATATGTTTTGTCATCGGCACCGGTTGTGGATAAAATCAGAGCTTTTTTCCCCTTTAGAAGCCCCCGCACTCCTTTTTCATCTATCATGTAGGCAAAACCATAGTTAAACACCCTGTCAATGTATCCCTTTAATATAGCAGGAAGGGAAGCCCACCACACCGGATGAATAAAAATAACCACATCAGACCATACAATGAAATCCTGTTCAAGCTTGACGTCATCAGCCACTTTACCCTGCGCCGCCAATAAGAAATCAGTTGACCTGAGCACAGGGTCAAAACCTATTGAATATAAATCCCTTGTTTTAACGTCATGCCCTGAAGCACTCAGCTCAGAGCTCAGCGTTTCCTTTATAGCATGGTTGAAACTACCCGGATTTGGATGGCTATATACCAATAATATTTTCATTATTCTTCCCCCTCTACAGCTATTTTAGAACATATCATTAATAAACTAAAAGCACTAACTCCGTGCATTGCAATAATCTCTAAGAATCCGCCTTAAACTGTTTATTTCCACGGTGTCAGGTAAAGTGTCCACCAATGCATCTATGTACTGTCTTTCCAGTAAGAGAGAATAAGAGCTGTGAAAATTCAAATCAAATATCCACGTAAGCATTAGAAGTTTATAGTCATTTTCACATTCAACATCCTTAAGTTTAGCCAGGTTACCTGTACTGACTGCTTTGAAAATTTTCTCTGAATACCCATCCTTTACAGGTAATCCCAGCAGAACAGCAGAAGCTCTCTCCACTTTGTTGAGGTTAAATATTTCTATAAAAACCCGCCATATGCCAAGTTTATCGGCATCTCTTATCATCTTAAGATACATTTCCGTTTCAGGACTCAGTCCGTTTGGAATACTATAGGCATTATGATACTTAACGGATTGAAGGACAATTTCTACAGTTTCCGGTGAAAGCCCATGCAAAACTCCCTCAGACGCTAACACCTCAGCCCCAAGTGCCCCGTGGTTAACCGATATGGTATCTTTAAAGGTTTTATACCGAGCATACTGCGGAAACCTCCCGACATCATGAAAAAGCCCTATAACTGAGGCAAGAACTATCTTATCTTCAGCATCAAAATGCCTCATGGCTATATCCGTTATAATGTTGCAAACATCGCCGGAGTGCATCTCCTTTAAGTCAATGTTTTTCTGATCGTCAGTGTTTGTAAAATAAAAAGATTTTACATAGCTTGAAAACCAGAGCTTATATCTTTGTAATGTTTCAGCGTTTAAAGCCATCAATACTCGATTCCTTCTCGTGCGGTTACGGCACTATTGTAGTAGTGTTTGATTTCCCTGCACTCGGTAACCAAATCGGCGCAAGCTATCACATCTTCCCCTGCTCCCCTGCCGGTGAGTATCAGCTCCACGCTCTCAGGCTTACTGTGTATTAATGAGATAACGGCGTCAGGTTCGATGAGTCCAGCCGATACAGCGGTATTTATTTCATCCAGTACCACTACCTGATAGTGTCCACTTAGCAGCACCGATTTTATCTCATTAAAACCTTCCCGTGCAGCCTCTATATCCTCTTGAGTAGGGTTTCCAAAAACAAACCCCCTGCCGTAGTGCTTAAACCGGATTAAATCACCAAATGCCCTGAAGGCGATTAACTCTCCGGAGTCCTTTGATTTTATAAATTGTGCAAAAAAAACCCTGAGACCTCTTCCCATGGCTCTTACCACTTGGCCGACGGCAGCAGTTGTTTTCCCCTTACCACTACCTGTATATACTGCAACGTATCCTTTAAACATCAATACCTTTATTACACTTTAACGGGTTAGTAAAGAAAGCAACGTAAAAACTATAAATGAGGCATAAAGAACTCCGACAGCCACATTTGCCTTAAGTTTTCCATTTTTTAGCTTTGAGATAAACGGCACCATAATAAGAGTGACAGCAAAAGTAACAGGAAGCATCACAGCGCCAAAAAACGCACTCCTGCCTGGAAAGTACTTCAGAAGCTCAAAGAGCCAGTGAAAATACCACTCAGCGGTGGGTTTAAAAGGAGCGGTAAAATTTATCTGCCTGCCCAGCTCTTTAGGAAATGCAAGAGCTGCAACCACAGTACATAACACTGTGATAAGAAACACAGCTAACACCTCAGTCAGGTAATCCGGGTAAAAACTCTTTTCTCTGTCTTGCGGCTCTTCCATATTATGTACAGGTTTATTATACCCCAAAAGCGTTTATAAATGAAATCAGGAACTCAAAAATTAGTTTCAGACACTAATTTCGGCGTTTTACCACTGTATGCCTTTAGAGAGTAAAAAGTTTTGCGCATCGGTGCTACCAAGCCGTGCAGCCGTTATGTAGTCGGCAACAGCACTGTCGTAGTCTCCGCTGTCGTTATGGGAAATTCCACGGTTATAAAATATATCGGCATCATGTGGGGTTATCTTAACAGCCTTTGTGTAGTCGGCTATAGCCTGGTTGTAGTCTCCCTTTCTGTGACAGGCTAACCCGCGATAATTGTAGGCGTTGGCATCCTCAGGATTTATCTGTGCAGCCTTTGTGTAATCGGCTATAGCCTGCGTATAGTCTTCTTTGCCGAAATAAAAAGCCGTCCCGCGGTAAAAGTATGCCAATGCATATCGGGGATCTATATCAATAGCTTTTGTAAAGTCCGCTATAGCCTGATCATAGGCTCTCCTATCACCATAGATTTTCCCGCGATTACAGTACACATCGGCATTGCCCGGATTTATCTCGATAGCCTTTGTATAATCAGCTATGGCCTGGTCATAGTCTCCCTTTTTATGGTGGGAAAAACCACGGTTAATGTATGCCACTGCAAATTGTGGATTTATCTCAATAGCCTTTGTGTAATCAGTTACAGCCCTGTTGTAGTCTCCCTTTTTATACCAAGCCAACCCTCGGTTATAATACACATCGGCACTGTTACGGTTTATCTCAATTGTCTTTGTAAAATCAGTTACAGCCTGGTCATAGTCACATTTTTTATACCATGCCAACCCGCGGTTGTAATATGCCTCAGCATACCTTGGATTTAACTCAACTGCTTTAGTGAAATCAACAATAACCATGTCATAGTCACCGTTTTTAGCATATGAAGTTCCGCGATTATAATAAAGCTCCGCAACTTTTGGGTTTATCTCAACAGCCTTTGTGAAATCCGCTATAGCTTTGTCATATTCCCTTATTTCATAATAGCAATTGCCGCGGTTATAGTACGCTTTAATATTGCCTGGAGCTATTTCAACAGCCTTTGTGTAATCGGTGATAGCACCGGTATAGTCTCCTTTTGCATACATTGAAGTCCCACGGCCAATGTAAGCCGCCACAGTCCCCGGATTTAACTCAACCGCCGCCGTGAAGTCAGCGATAGCCTGGTTGTAGTCTCCTTTCTTATGAAAGGCTAACCCGCGATAAAAGTACGCCTCGGCATACCCCGGATTTAGCTCAAGCGCCGCTGTGAAGTCGGCAATAGCCTGATTATATATTCCACTGTCACTGTTGATTTTCCCGCATTTAAAACGCTCCTCAGCATTGTGGCGGTTTATCTCTGCAGCCTTTTTTTCTTCTCCTTTCATATCTTTTTCCATTTTTGCTCTTTATAAATTCCCTCAACATCACCGCCTGTAGCCTTCTTTACCCTACTGCTGAACTCTGTAAAGAAAACTGATCTGTGAGTTCTCGGATGGGTTAGCTGTTTTCTCCGTCCATACCTCTACAGTGTAGTACATATATTTTGTGCCTGTACCATCGTCTGTATTTTGAACATCGATAATTTTGGTGTAACTTGTGTAATCCCCCAGAGTTGCAACAATATCAGTACTTGTTTTTGCATCAGAACTTGTCACCACGCTTTGAGTTCCTGAGCAATTTGACCACTGATATGCGCCCGTGGAAGTATTCAGCGTTGATTTGGAAAGTTTATCTGTGAGGCATGCCGCACTTTGAACAGTACCATAGTCGGGAGCGGTTTTAGGCGGCGTTCCCTCTGTATATTGAACAACCAGATTCATCGCAATGTCGGCAGCCCCCTTGCCGGCATCAAGTGCTGTTGCATATCTTTGAGATAACCCGGTAACCTTGGTCCCCTGTATAGTCATAAACATCAAAGCCCCTGTAAAGGCCAAAGCCATAACTGCAAACAACATTGTCAAAACTAATGCAAAACCTTTTTCGCTTTTCATTTAAAAAACTCCCTTAGAGCAAGTTAACGGTTTTTACGTCAATTAACAGCACCTTCCACTTATAGTTCTGATAATTAGTCAGATTAGTCAAACCGTATGTCTTCATAGAAAAGGTGGAATCTCCAAGGTTGATAGTGGTATTAGCATATGAAAAATCTTTGTCATACTGTCCTTCATGTGTTAAAACGGCCACTTTCACTTGCTTTACCTTGGAGCGTACGTTAGAGGCAGTGGTCAAATCAGTTACGGACCCTACTGCACCGGAGGTGGTTACCCACCCTGTGTCAAGATTTAAACCCACTTGAAAATCCACTACACAGTCCATGATCGGCTGTTCGGTTCTTTTGCCGCCGGAAGCGGTAGAGTCATTTGCTATCACTCCCCTGTATAGAGTGTATGACTGAGGGTGGCACTTGCCTGGAAATCCGGTATTTGCCCGCTGCAGGTAATAATCCACACGGTTAAACGGCATGCGCGGAGTTGTTGCCGTCTCAAGGCCATAAATCAGGAAAATATCGGTTAAGGTGCCTGAGTTCGGCAGGGTTGTAGTTACAGGCCAACTATCAATGTTTGCATAAAACGTAGCACCTATTTGTTGCATAGCTCTGTCACTGCTGGTTACATCAGTGCCCGACGATAATACTATCACCTTGTCGTTTGCCACAAAATCTCTTGTTGTTGAGCTCCACGCTCTGTTCTTCCATGAGCTGGTGGCAACATCATAATACCTTATCGAGTACTTCCTGGTAACATCACTTAGTGAAACAACCAGTGACTTTATGACAAGCACATCGGAATCATCAAACGTTCCAGCTGTGGCATCACCACCGGTGTTTCCATTATTGCTTAAAACAACGGCACGCGGCTCACAACTATTGGTTGAATCGTTG
The DNA here is from genome assembly GCA_039908095.1 of Nitrospirae bacterium YQR-1. NCBI lineage: Bacteria > Pseudomonadati > Nitrospirota > Nitrospirae bacterium YQR-1. Next base: position 45,595 of record JAMOBJ010000006.1, on the reverse strand, counting down.
AACGATGTGGGGTCAGGTGTGTACTTATTTGGGGTGTAACTTGAACTGTCTGTATAGCTTGCACTGCTTAGAGCCTCAGAGTATGCCACAGGAAGTGAACCTGTAGAACATGTAGATACTCCCAGAGTGCTGTGAGGAAGTCCGTAACCTGCCATTTCAATATCATATCTGAGTATCTCAAGACCAAGAACACTTTCTATCTGCGTTTCACTGGTCTTTGTTTCCGCCTTAAAACTTCTGGAAAGTGTTATAAACGTAGCAAAAGTTGCAGCAAGTATCGCCGACAAAATAAAAAGCGTCACTACAAGCTCAACCAAAGTAAATGCATTTTTTTTCATTGACATATCCTTATTATCACAATCATATTGTTTTTGTCGCTAACTCCGCTGAAAAAAAAACCGGTTTCCTGCTTTCGCAGGAATGACAAAACCCCTATGTAGATTTCCATAAAACTCCACTCTTTTGTCATTGCCGCCTGCGGGCGGGAATTCGGCATGTTTTTCCTGCAATGGATTTCTGCTTTCACAGTATCCCATAAAATCCTCAGTGGGAGTTAACTTCATAAGCATTTTAATCATTATCATTACGGGCTTATCAGAGTCTGAGGGTTATATGTAAAGGTTTCTCCCTTATATGTCCAACTCACAGTCATATTGACCAGTCTGCTGTCAACCTGAGTAGTAACCGTTCTGTTTATAGTGTAAGTAAAAGTATAGTTTTTGATTGTTCTCTGTACCGTGTAGTTTGAGTTTGTAACAACGGCGGAGACGCCTGAACTCTTTGCAAGTGTCCTCTGTGTTTCAAGCTCTTCTTTTGCAACATTGACAGCGGTGTCCCTGAGGGAGTTTTTCATAGTTGCGTCCGCTGCAAAAATCATAGCCTGCAAAAGCCCGAGTAGTATGACTGTCAGAATAAGCATAGCCATCATCGCCTCTACAAGAGTAAAGCCGTTTACCGGAGTTGCCGGCCTCTGTAAATGATTGCCGCCACCCTTATTTAATTGTACATTCGCCATCATTAAACACTCCGTTAGAATTTGCATCACACCACTTACCTATTTTTATTCTCGTGCTGGAGACGGTCAAACAGGAATACTCAGGATAATTTATGTTGTCACAATTAGCAGAGCGGTCAGCCGCATAGCCGCTGCTGTCACAGTCGGTGCAACTGCTGGAGAGCTGAAAAGTTGAACTGGTAAAAGCTGTGGTAACGGCAAGGCCCTTGTCGTTAAAAGTAAGACTGGTTATTGCCGTATCAAGAGGCGCAACAGGACGGGTATCCCCAAGGGTTGTGGTTCTGACTGTTGTATAGCCGCCGCTGTCAATTATACTGCTGTCGGAGTTTGAATCAGAGCGCATTTCATAACTCTGGAAGTCATTATTGGCTGACAGAGTCCAGGCTATTCCATATACTTTATTTTCAGCCATTGCCTTGAGTCTCATTTCTGTTATGTCGGCATAGAGGAGTTTTATGTTGCTCTCCACCGAAACTTTAGACCTCGCTCCGGCAAACTGGTTTACAAACAGGGTAATAAGTATCCCCATTATAGCAACCACAACAATGACCTCTATAACCGAAAAACCCTGCTTTTTCATCGTTCTATCCAGTGTATTAATCCTGTTTTAGATGACGCCGGTGAAACAAACGGCGGTGCCGATTCAGGAGTTATACCTGAAAACCAGCCGGAGTAGCCTGAAGGGTTAAAGCTTGTTGTACCAAGTGTCAACTGTTTAATCTGAGCTGTGGAAAGCTGAAGGAAAAGGGTACCTTTAGCATTGGGAATTGTGTATCCGGAACAGGTTGAATCCGTGGTAGCCTGCCCTGTTGCACAGTTAAGCGACCATGCGCGAGATTTACCACCAACGGCGCAAAGGTCGGCTGAGGGCCGGGTCGAGGTAAACATCACTATGTTCTGCGGCGTATCCAATGTGGGGTCAGAGATATCTCTTTCAAAAAGATAACTTGTGCCGTAATCGGAGTCGGATACAGTTGGTGTACAGTTCATGGATGAATCATCACCGGCTACTGTTGCCGTAGGGTTTGAGCTGTCAGAGGACATACATAGTTGCTTTTTCCAGCCGGACTTTGCTCCCGGTGTTCCGGGACATGTTTGATTATCGAAACTTGCCAGACTGTTAAAAGTACCGGTGCAACAGCCGTAGTTGTCACAGTTATCGAACTTAGAGGCAGATATGTAGTCAGTTTTGGCGGTACTTGCTCCGTAAGTTTCTGTTGCCGTCATGTACCTGCCTGTTCCAAAATACATATAGTAAGAGCCAAAGCACTTACCCAGTACAACTTTTGACGTTACCGGCCTGTTTACAAAAGTGACGGCATTTTCATAAAGCACCCATTGAGTGGAGGTGGAGGAACATGTACCGGATGAACCCCATGTGGTTGGATTGTCTGCAATCTTGATTCCCATAACCCCGCCTTTTAAGTTATTCTTTGGACCACTGGCATCGGCTGTGGTTATACCTGTGTTTTGAACATATCCAAACGGAAGGAAGTCCGTATATCCATCGCCGCCGAAATCCACTCCGGTAGTAAACAGTCTGCCGCCATAGCTGTTTGCAAAAGCACTGCCGACATCTTTGATGTAATACCCGGTGCTACTGTTAAAGGTAGAATCTATTGTCATGTTTGAGTTTAATTTTAATACAAATATCTGAAGATTTTGATCGGAATAACCGGTATAATCTCCATGGTTAATCTGAGGTCCGTTTAGGAACACCACAAATGTTCCTGTAGAGCGTTTAACAATGGCCGGACCGGAGAGTGAAAAGCCCAATTGTGGATGTGAAAACTCCCACAAGAATTTTGGAGACGCCGGATATGTTATATCCAGCGCAAAGTACGATGAAAAACCGATACAGGAGCCGTTGGTGGCGGCAGGGTTTGAGCAGGTATCGATTGGCGGCTGCGTTATAACTTTCGTCGTATCTGTGCAGTTGGTGCCGGTGGGGCAACCGCAGGCCCCTCCAAGTCTCATGCCGCCTATCAGTATTTTTTGGGCTGCAGTCGGTTTGTAGATATACGGTTGTAAATCTGCATAGTAGAGGTGGCAGTAATTAGGGTCCGCCAAATAGCGTAAATAGGGCAGCGAATGTCTGGGAATAAATGCCCATAGCTCAGAGCCGAGATTGGTTCCCTCCAGTGCGCCGACATCATAGGAGCCAAGGTTGTTTTTTGTCTGTTTACCCAGTTTAAAAGCATGAAGCATACCGTCATTGGCCCCGGCAAATATGACTGTGTAGTCCGTTGAGGCATTGTCATAGGATTCAAGTGCAGGGGTTGAATAGATTATATCTCCAAGCTTCCATGTGTTTACTGTGCTGTCTATTGTAGTCGTACGGTTTCTCAGGCCGGTTTTGTCCGTTCCTCTGATATACTTGATAACATCGTTGAAATTCGAGGTGCCGTTTAACGAGGTGGATGACCCCATATAGCTTTGAAACAAAGATTTATTGGTAGTTGTAAATTCAGTCAGGGCGCTTGTAGCGCCGGTAACGGTTGAGTTGTCATATACGTAAATCATGCGCTTGTCTGCTGCTGTTTCACTATCTGTGCGGCTAAAGAGCAGTTTACCGGCCTCCCATATGGATTTTAAACTATCCATGGTTGTCGTACTGTCGGGGGTTGACGAGTCTGCAGCACCGTTGCCGTCACTATCGCTGTATCTCTCTATAGTAAGCTCGTCATTTGTATAATTAAAAACAACTATTTTATCTGTTTGCAAGTTAAGTTTATAGACCCCTGATGATATCCCATCTGTTTCCTCTCTTATATTTTGGTAGCTGGATGAGTTATATAGCCAGAGGTTATGCAGATACCCTATCCATGTTAAATCAACATTAGCAATAGGTTTTTGAGGGTAAAAAGCAGCCTGAAGAATGTTTGCTCCCTGTTTGCTCTTATTAGCCAAAACAGAGGCGGATGTACCGGAGGCGGCAGTTGACAGTATGACGTTGAAAGCGCTTTCAATGCCTGATTCAATGGCGTCACCCTCACTGGCATCAAAATAATAATCCGGTACTCCGTCACTGTCGCTGTCCCATTCGCTCTGCAAATCCGGCCTGTTATTATTGTTTAAATCTTTGAATGAACCGTTGATGGTTGCATATTTAAGAAATGTTGAACCGTTGCCGAAAGCAAAAACGGTAAACAAGGAAAGGGTTTGGTTGTCTGTATCACCTGTGCCGGCGGCATTGCTCCATGCTGTTTTCCTTAAATCATTTGTGTGCATGTAAAGCGCTACATCCTCAAGTCCGGCTGTACGGCCTGACATGCCCGCCAAATCCGGTGTTAAAGTTGATGCAGGAAATGTTGTTGAACCCACTGTTACTGAAGGGCAGGTACCGGGGGAAATAGAATTGACGCAGTTAAATGAAGACTTGCCGCCGGCATAATCGTTAGTTCCAAGCGTAGTGGGGAGGCTTCCGTCATTGGTTGGTTCTCCGTCTGTAAGCAGTATCACAAAGCTCTTGGCACAGGGTGCATAAACTGTGCTGCCCAGTGCATTTGTGTAGTTATAATACGGATCGGAGGTGCCTCCAGGTGATGCTGTATAATCCCCTGTATTATACAACGGGCCTCTTGTTGAGGTTGCACCCGCACTTGCAGTCGCTAAAGTATCTGAAAGGGTTTGCACCTGCGCAAAATAACCAACAACAGACCAGAGGGACTCTGCAAGGGGAGTAGATGTGGTAGGGGTCATGTTGTCAATATTACCTGCTACAGAAGTATAACTTGATGTTGAAACGTTGTTGTAAACTTTAGCTCCATTATTTGTAGAGGAGTATTGAGCATAACCCAGCCGCACCTTGCTGCCGAATTTCTGGACAAGTCCATCCTGGGCATCTGGAACACGCACTCTTATATTATAAGTAGCCGGACTTGATTTTTTTAAATTAGCAGAAGTACAACCGGTGCCATATGAACCACAATCGCCGTTTGTCTGATACACGCGGAAACAGCCCGCCTCTCCTGTGCTGCCACTGGTATTCCATGGACAGGCACTACCACCCGGGGCTTGATTCTCTGCGTAGAACTCACCGCTGTAAGGAGCATATGCTGAAGCGCTTTGTATGTATTTGGATGAAGCATAGGTGTAGGTATCTTTCAAACCGATAAGTCGCTTATAGCCGCCTGATACTGTTGCAGTATCATATCTGCCGCCTGTGAGAGCCTTTTTCAATACATCAGCACGACGCATGGTTAACCAGTTAAGAAAACTACCGTCCCACTCATTCGCTGCCTTTGTTGTCGCTCCAACTATTCCACTGCCTGTCTTAGGGTTTGTAGGATAAAAATAGCCGTTGTTGGTGGAATTATCATATTGGTACCAGAAGTCCGGGTCAAAATATCCATAGTATTTATATGTAGGATACGTTCCCATATCTGTAAATCTGTAGCACGGTGCTGAGGAACTGGTGCATAGGTTTGAAGTTGTGTTGTCCACATAGGCGTCATACCCCATGCTTATAGAACTATCCAGCAGAATCATGACATTGGGTGTTACAGAGCCCGAGATGAAAGGCGGAGTTGAGCAGAAGTTATTCATCTGAGTTGTTACCGCTGTTGTGGTAGTTGTGCCGGCTGTTGTTGTGGTCGAAGCAGTTGTAGTGGCCGCTGTTGTTGTTGTAGTGGCCGCTGTTGTTGTAGTTGTGCTGGGTGTTGGCACACCGGAGCACCAGTTATATCCTCCGGTATTTCTGCAACAATAACTCAGTTCGGGATAACTACAACACCAATGGTCAGGTTGTGAGGAACAGGTAGCGGCAGATGAGGACCTCACATCATATGCAAGTAATACAACCATAAAAGATAGCAATATTGCCGTTATAAAAAAAGCTCTTTTCATGTCTCCCCCATGCCGGAAAGAAAAACTTCCGGCTATAATTGTCTTTTCCATCTCTTCAGTGTTTTTCTTCCTGAAACTCTTATTTGCAACAGTTATCACCAACAGTTATCTCCTTTTTTACAACTGATAGTATTAAACCATATCAACGTGAAAAAATCATGAAAAGAAAAAGAGGGGCTTTCATTTTGAGAGCCCCTCTTTGATAACTTACTTTATGATGATGCTAAGTCTTCACTACTTCCAGCCTGCTTTCTTTTCACACTCCTTCATTTCCTTAGGATGTGATTTTTCCCACTGGGTAATGGATTGTGTTTCATTGGAGTCCATCTTACTGTTCATACACTCACAGTACTTATAGACAACCTCTTCTTTTGCACCTTCACCCTTATTGTCCTTAATACACTGGGCAATCCATTTAGTATCATCCGCATCACCAAACGCAAGGCCACTTGCCATAACAAATGCAGTAAGAAACAGAATAACCGTTATTTTTTTCACTGCTTACCCCCTGTTGTTGATAATAAATGTTCTCACATATGGAGAAATTATGTGCAATTACATGCTGAGTATAGTAATGCAGCTTGATGTTGTATGTCAATAGTACAAATTTGCCGGCATGATTCTTATAAGGGTAACAGAGAGCTAAATAAACTTCATCCTGTTTTTATGTTATAATATTGTCAGGAGGTGGGGGCAATGAAACAGAAAATCCCCATTGATGAGCTGTCCGTTGGAATGTATATTGACGGAGTACAAGAGGACTGGATTAAGACACCTTTTTTGTTTCACCACTTTAGTGTCAGAAACCTAAAACAAATAAGTCAATTAAAAGAGCTCGGCCTTAAATACGTTTATATAGATACGGAAAAATTCGGTGATTTCCGTGAAATTGCCGACATTCCACCTGAATTTGAAGCTAAACCCGAAGACGCCTGCACTCAACCTTCACTTTACACTAAAGAAGAGTTGACAAAATATTACCACAATATTAACCTTTTTACTCAGATAGACAGAAATACTTTGATTAAGGGGTCTTTTGTTGATTTCTCACTTTATTTAAAAAAAAATCTCGGTGTGGTTCTTTTACAGAAATATGAGAATACAGATATAGAAATAACAGATTCTATTGTCTCGGCGGAGGGTGACATAGTAATAGAGAAGGCATCTAACCGCAAGTACAAAAACTATCTGAATGATTTGTTCAGAGTTAAGTCATTGCAGGAACCGGAAAGATTTAAACACTTAAAACAGATTATCGTGCGTGAGAACTCAAAGATATTAGTGCAGGAACTTTTGGATGAGCCCAGAAGCGGGGAAAAATTAAAAGAGTGCAGGGGGGCGGTTGAAGAGATTGTAGATATAATAGAGAAAAACGGCTTGGTTATAAGTGATTTGCTGACAATAAATAAGTATGACTACTACACATACACTCATTCGGTAAACGTATGCGTACTCACTGTGGGGTTGGCTCTGTCTTTAAAGATGTTTCCGGAAAACGAAATACCCTCTATAGGCATAGGTGCGCTTCTGCACGATATAGGGAAAAGTTTGATCCCCGTAGAGATTTTAAATAAACCATCAATGCTGACTGAGAGTGAATTTACAGTTATGAAACAACACGTGCTGATGGCACAAAAGATACTATCCGGTCAGAAGATACTTCTTAGGGAAATCTACCATCCTGTTATGGAACACCATGAAAAGTTAAGCGGGAAAGGTTATCCGAGAGGACTTGCAGATGGTCAGATTCACCCTGTGGGCAGATTGGTCTCTTTAATTGACACTTATGATGCCCTGACTACCGCCCGACCGTATAAAAAAGCGTTTTCCCCATTTGAGGCTCTCTCCATTATAAGAAAACAACTTGATGATTTTGACAACCTATATTATATCAATTTGGTTAAAATTCTCGGCTCTATAGCCGATTGATTTCATTTTCCATGAAGTTTCTTAATACAGGCACTTTTTATTTTAATATGGTTTTGGTATAATATATTTCATGGGCAAAATTTCGGATTTATATTGCATTTTTATTTGTAAACTCGTTTCAGAGGGCTGTAAGGAGCGCAGGCCACTGATGGTCTTTTATTATTATGGCTTATAATATTGCCATAGACGTCCGGTTAATCGGTTCATCGGGAATTGGAAGGTATGTCCGCTGCCTTTTAAAAACGATTTCCGACTGTAATGATATAAAATTTACCTTCATCGGCGACAGAGAGAAAATTGCCCATATTTTGCTAAACACTGACGGACACCGGATAATTCACTACACGGATGCAGTGTTTAGTATGAGTGAGCAGCTTAATATTCTTAATCTGCTGCCGCCTAAGTGTAACCTGTTTTTTCTGCCTCATTTTAATATGCCTATTTATCCTTTCAGAACGGTTAAACGTGTTGTCACCATCCATGATATGTTTCTGCTTGCATATTTTCACACGCTTAATGTAAAACAGAAGCTATATTCCAAGGTAATGTTAAACACGGCGGCTTCTCTTTCAGACAGGATTATCACAGTGTCGGAGTTTTCAAAATCCGAAATAATTAAATACACAAAACAACCACCATCCAAGATAGTCACCATCCATAACGGCGTTGACCATGAGATGTTTAAACCGTGCAAAGACAAGACTGCTCTTAGAAAGATCAGTGAGAGGTTAAACCTGCCGGAGAATTTTATTCTCTATGTCGGCAATGTAAAACCGCATAAAAACCTGGTGAGGCTTCTTCAGGCTTTTGAGATGCTCCTGTGCGAACCTTCCTTCAAAGACTTCAGCCTTGTTATAGTCGGCCAAATTGAGGGTTTGAGAACCGGCGATGATGAGTTTTTAAAGGCTGTTAATAAAAATGTAAGGCTAAGCAGCCGCGTTTTGCTCAAAGGCGTTGTAAGTGATGATGAGCTGCCGTATTATTATAATCTTGCCTCAGTTACAGTGCATCCGTCCCTTTATGAAGGGTTTGGATTTCCGCTTGTAGAGGCGATGTCATCCGGCTCTCCGCTGGTCTGTTCAAATGTTGCAAGTATGCCCGAGATATGCAAAGACAGCGCCAGGTTTGTTGACCCTCTTAGCACAGAGAGCATTGCAGAGGGTTTAAGAGAAATACTGTCTGATGAAAAATTAAGAGAGCGCATGGTTAAAAAGGGACTCAAGAGGTCTGAATCCTTTAGCTGGGAGCGGGTATCGGAGCAGCATGTAAAGGTTTTCAAGGAATTAGCCGGTTCAAAAGAAGCTAAAGAGTATTGATGGTGTGAAAGTATTACAATTTGGAAAATACTATCCACCGTCGCCCCCCGGCGGGATAGAGGTTGTTATGTATAACCTTGCAGAGGGGATAAACAAAGAAGGCCCCAGGTGTGATGTCCTGTGTTCTAATGACAATCCCGTTTATTCAGAGGAAAACTACAACGGCTATACTGTAACACGGACAAAATCCTACGGTAAAATCCTCTCAACATCTATCTCCCCGCAGTTGATTACAAAATTTATGGATATAAACAAAAACTATGACATTATTCATGTGCATTTCCCTGACCCGCTGGCAAACATAGCAGTGCTGCTTGCAAGGCCAAAAAGTAAAATAGTTCTTCACTGGCACAGTGACATTGTAAGACAGCGGCTGCTTCTTAAACTCTATGCACCCCTTATGCACCGGCTTATGAGAAGGGCTGACGCCATTGTCACCACAACACCTACTTATATCACCTGCTCCAGGCACCTTACCCCATATGAACATAAAGCCGTGACTATCCCGATAGGGGTCTCAACAGGACATCTGGCTGCAGATAGTGAAAAAGTTGCCGCCCTGAAGAAACTCTATAATGGCAGGAAAATAATTTTCAGCCTTGGCAGGTTGATTTATTACAAAGGATATGAACACCTGATTCGTGCCGCTATGGAGCTGGATGACAGTTACGCTGTGATAATAGGCGGTGAGGGGCCTCTTAAAGACCGACTAAATAGTATGATAAAATCACTTGGACTGGACGGCAGGGTGTTCTTACCCGGACGCATTTCAGATGAGCAACTGGGCAGCTACTATGAGGCGTGCGATTTGTTTTGCCTGCCGTCGGTTGAACGCTCCGAGGCATTTGGAATAGTAATTGTTGAGGCCATGTCGTTTGGGAAACCGGTGGTTGCTACAAAGCTGGCGGGCGTTGGATGGGTTAACCAGCACGGAGTGACTGGAATCAACGTAGAGCCCGGGAAAGCAGCCGAACTTGCTAACGCTATTAAATTAATTTTAACCGGCATGGAAATGTATAACAGGTTTTCCATCAATTGCAGAGAGCGGTTTATTAACTTCTTTACAAGAGAAAAGATGGCTCAGGCTGCAATAAAGCTCTATGAGAAATTACTTGGCATATAGTATCGGCTATTATAATTACCACCTTGTATCATTCATATCTTAAAGCATCAATAGGGTTTAACTGAGACGCCTTATAGGCTGGATAGAAGCCGAAAAATACCCCTATAAAGCCTGAAAATCCAAGTGATATAAACAGCGAGTACAAAGTTATGATTGTTTTCCAGCCGGCAAAAGAAGAAAGGATGTGAGCTCCTGCTATACCTGTTACAATCCCTGTAATCCCGCCAACTAAAGAAAGTACTATCGCCTCTGTTATAAACTGCAAACGAATATCCCACACTTGCGCCCCCACAGCCATACGTATCCCTATTTCACGGGTTCGTTCCGTTACCGAAACAAGCATTATATTCATAATTCCTATACCTCCGACCATCAGAGATACCGAGGCTATTGAACCAAGCAGGACAGACATCATCTTAGAGGATTCCTCGGCGGCCTGCATTATCTGAGTAATGTTTCTTACCGTAAAATCATCATCCTGCTTTCCTCTCAGATGATGCCTTTGCCTCAGAAGTTCACGAATTTGCCCCTCGGCAACCGGGATTTCTTGCAGGCCGGCAGCTTTAACGGTAATCATTCTGACCATACCGGGAAGGGATGTGCCGAATAGTTTTTTCTGTGCCGTTGTAACAGGCACAAATACAGCATCGTCCTGGTCCTGCCCAACCGGAGACAGCCCCTTCCTCTGAAGTACTCCAACTACTCTGAAGGGAAGGTTCTTTATTCTGATAGTTTGCCCCACAGGATCAATACCGCCAAAGAGGTTCTCAACCACGGTCTGTCCCACAAGGCATACCTTTGTTGCAGCATTTACATCCTGGGCTGTAAAATATTTTCCTGAGATAATACTCCATTCTCTTATTTCAAACATCTCAGGGGTCGTACCGGTTATAGCGGTTGACCAGTTGAGGTTATTAAAAATCACCTGGGCCACACCTCCGTACACAGGTGCTACGTTTTGCACGGCAGAGCAGTCTTTTCTTATGGCCCAGGCATCGCTAAGGGTGAGAGTGTTTAATGTGGAGCCACCCATTCTTGCCCCGCCTGATGTGCTTGAGCCGGGCAGTATTAAAAGCTGGTTGCTCCCCATTGCCCTGTTTTGCTCCTCAAGTTGAACCCTGGCTCCCGTGCCCACAGCTATCATCACAACAACGGCACACACTCCGATTACAATCCCCAGCATTGTAAGCCCCGAGCGCATCTTGTTGACCCTGAGCGCTCTCAGTGCAATCCTTACTGTTGAAGACAGATTCATCATAGTGTTTTAGCCCCTGAGTTCATCACTTAAAATCTTACCGTCCAGAAACCTTATAATACGCTTCCCGTAGGCGGCAATGTCAGGTTCATGGGTTACTATGATAATGGTTATACCGGAGTCCTCATTAAGTGCCTTAAACAGCTCCAACACCTCTACACTGGTCTTAGTGTCCAGATTTCCTGTGGGTTCATCGGCAAGTATCAGCGGAGCGTTGTTTACAAGAGCTCTGGCTATGGCAACCCGCTGCTGCTGCCCGCCCGAGAGCTGGTTAGGATGATGATGCTCTCTGCCGGTGAGTCCCACACGGTTAAGGGCAGCCATTGCCCGCTCTCTTCTTTCCATTTGCGGCAGCCCCATGTAAAGCATAGGTAATTCCACGTTTTCAAGGGCTGAGGTCCTGGGTAATAAGTTAAACCCCTGAAACACAAAACCGATTTTTTCATTTCTTAACTTTGAAAGGCTGTCTTTGTTAAGGTTTTCAACGTCTGCGCCGTCTAAGAAATACTTGCCGGAGGTGGGCTTATCAAGACAGCCAAGGAGGTTCATAGCAGTGGTTTTCCCCGACCCTGAGGGCCCCATAAGAAAGGTGAATTCCCCCCTGTTAATTGTTAAAGAGACCCCGTCAAGGGCACAAACATCAACATCCCCCATCCTGTAAATTTTTGTAACATCTATAGTTTCAATAAAAGACATGCGTCAAAAGAGCCTGCTGCCGTGGGGTTGGGGTTTGCCCCCCGCCGGTTTTGAAGTTTTGGGGATTTTAGACTCCGTGATTACTTCCATGCCGGGCTGTAGTGCATCAGAAATCACCTCTGTGTAATTACCGTCGCTGTCTCCTTTTTTAATGGCTGCACGATGTGGTTTGCCTTCCTTTAAAATCCAAACTGCCGGTTCATTCTTTCCGGGCGGCCCGTATGGCTGAAATCTCAGTGCGCTGTTTGGCACTTTAAGAACATCCGTTTTTTTATTAACTATGATTGTTACATTTGCCGTCATACCCGGTTTTAACTTAAACTCAGGATTATCCACCTTTACAACCACATCATAGGTAACTACATTTGATACCGTAATGGGTGAGTTTCTAACCTGAGTAACAACTCCCTTAAATGTGGTCTCAGGGTAGGCATCCACTGTGAATTCAACCTGCTGCCCCTCTGTGGTCTTGCCGATGTCGGCTTCAACCACGTTTGTATCAATCTGCATTTTTGTTAAATCCCTGGATATGCTAAAGAGCGTGGGAGTCTGAAAACTTGCTGCTACAGTCTGCCCGACATCCACAGATTTTGCCACAACAATTCCGTCAACCGGGGAGTATATATCGGTATATTTCAGGTTGGCTTCAGACAGTGCCAGGGCAGCCTCCGCCTGCTCCACCTGGGCGGCGGAAGCATCCACCTGTGCTGCTGAGGTCAGGTAATTTGTCTCAGATGTGTCCATTTCACTTTGGGATATGAATTTTCTGTTGTAGAGTTCCCTGCTTCTGTCTCTGCCTGTTTTTGCATCTGTTAAGGAGGCTTTTGATTTTTGAAGATTTGCTTTAGCTAACTTTAAGTTGGCCTGTGCCTGTTTGACTTGTGCTATAAAAGTAGCAGGGTCTATACGGGCAATCAACTGTCCTTTTGTAACAGTTGAGTTAAAATCAACAAGTATCTCTTTCACAGTGCCTGATACCTGAGTACCCACCAAAACAGTCGTCACGGGATTAACTACTCCGGTTGCAGTAACGACGGACACTATCTCGCCTCTTGCTATTTCCTCTGTACGGTATTTGGGTATATCATTTTTCCTGCTAAGAAAGAGATAGCCCGCAACAATCAATATCACCGAAATTATGGCGGCAATCAGAAGTTTTTTCACAAAATTATATTTTTAATTTGCTTATTCATTTTTGTCTATACCTGCTTACCTACATCAATCTTATCATATTTATTACAAAAGCAGATATAGCACAGTTGACATCTAATGCGGATTACCGGTACACTTAAACTATCAGAGGCGGCTTTTCATTTACACAGGCTAAAATATTTTTAGAAATGTCATCCTGATGACAAAAATTAATTAAATTGAAGTGTAATATAGATTTAATGGTTTTAAAAAATAAGTTTATAACAATACAAAGAGGGGGTATAAAAAAAATGGTAACAGACAAAAACAATCAACCAGGAGGAAGAGCAATGAAAAGAGCAATAGTTTCTTTTGCAGTGATATTATCAGTACTGTCACTAATTGTTGTAACAGACACAGGTAACGTATCGGCTGCAGGCGGAAATGTATATTACAGTCTGCCTTATTTACACACTCATGCAAGCAATGTAACTTACTGTGTAGTGTCAAACCTCTCAACAGACAACGTGACCTCGGCAAGCTTTACGGTGAAGGCCTCATCCGGCTCAACACCTACAAGAAAAGCCATAGCATTTCCATCGTCAGTATCTTTTGGCGGAAGCTCCTCTAACTTAATCTCATTCACAGGCAAATATGTCTATGTAGGAACCACTAAGGCGGCTGATCTATCCACAGACCTTGGATTATCTTCTACCACAACTAATGACAACACCACAAGCTCAAGTGACAATACTACAGGCAGTGGTAAAGGCGGCAACGACAAGGGAGAAAACGACAAGGGAGAAAAGGATAACAGCAGCAACAGCGGTAAAAGTGAAAAAATCTATTACGGCGGCACACTTACATTTACCTCAGACAGCAGCATAGACTGTCAGAAAATTGCAATGTCATGTTTCCAGGGTACGACCAATCCCAAACGTCCTATCGGTGGTTATACCTGCACGGATGACAGCTCAACCGGCCCCTCAGGCGGTAAAAACGTCTTAAGCTACTAAGTAAACCAACGTATAAGTATATTTAACAAACGGGACAGGGGTGAAAAACCCCTGTCCCGTTTGTTTTATCCCTGCAGTTATTTCCAATAAAAATAAAAAAATATCTTGACAAAACTTATAAGTTGTGTTAAAGTACATTAAAACTATTAGCACTCATCTATGGTGAGTGCTAACAAAAACAAAAAAATAAACTTATTATGAAAGGAGTGTGCTGTATGAAGTTCAAACCCCTTAAAGAGCGTGTATTTGTCAGCTACAAGGACGAACTGGAAAAGACGGCCGGTGGTCTATACGTGCCCGACACTGCCAGGGAAAAGCCTCAGCGCGGTAAGGTAGAGGCCGTAGGGTCAGAGGCAAAAGAAGTGAAGGTAGGAGATGAGGTGCTTTTTGATAAGTATTCCGGCTCAAAGGTTCAGATTGACGGCAAGGATTACCTGATTATCAAAGAAGAAGATATTTTAGGAATAATTGAATAAGGAGGATAAGCAACAATGGGAGCAAAGCAATTAGCCTTTGATGAGACGGCAAGAAGGGAGATGCTTGAGGGCATAACCATATTGACTAATGCCGTTAAAGCAACATTAGGACCAAAGGGCAGAAATGTCATATTGGATAAGAAATTCGGTTCCCCCATCATAACCAAAGACGGCGTAACCGTAGCAAAAGAAATAGAGTTGAAAGAACCATACCAAAACATGGGAGCCCAGCTTCTTAAAGAGGTAGCCTCAAAAACCTCCGACACAGCCGGAGACGGCACCACAACAGCCACCGTGCTTGCCCACGCCGTCTATAAAGAGGGTATGAAAAATGTGGTAGCCGGCGCCAACTCAATGGATTTAAAAAGAGGTATCGAAAAAGCGGTAATTGAAGTTGTGGCAAAGCTTAAGAGCATGAGCAAGGCGGTTTCAGACAAAAAGGAAATCGCTCAGGTAGGAACGATATCGGCCAACAACGACTCAACAATAGGCGATCTGATAGCAAGCGCCATGGACAAGGTAGGCAAAGACGGTGTAATCACCGTTGAAGAGGCAAAGAGCATGAACACCTCCCTTGACTTTGTAGAGGGAATGCAGTTTGACAGAGGGTACATTTCACCCTATTTTATAACGGACTCAGAGAGAATGGAGTGTATATTAGAGGACTGCTTCATGTTGCTGCACGACAAAAAAATATCGAGCATGAAAGACCTGATTCCTCTTCTTGAGCAGATAGCAAAGATGGGTAAACCGCTGCTTATCATATCTGAGGACATAGAGGGAGAGGCGCTTGCCACTCTTGTTGTCAATAAACTTCGCGGCACCCTGCATGTATCCGGCGTAAAGGCCCCGGGCTTTGGCGAGCGCAGAAAGGCCATGCTTGAGGACATCGCAATTCTTACAGGCGGCACGGTTATCTCAGATGACCTTGGGATGAAACTCGAAAATGTAAAAATAACCGACCTGGGTAAGGCCCGCAAGATAACCATTGACAAAGACAATACAACCATTGTTGAGGGTGCCGGAGATGCCAAGAAAATCCAGGGCAGAGTGAAGCAGATAAAGGCACAAATAGAGGATACCACATCGGACTATGACAAGGAGAAACTCCAGGAGCGCCTTGCCAAGTTAGTGGGCGGTGTTGCCGTAATTAATGTCGGGGCGGCTACCGAGACTGAGATGAAGGAAAAGAAAGCACGCGTTGAGGACGCTCTTCATGCAACCAGAGCGGCTGTGGAAGAGGGAATAGTACCGGGCGGCGGCGTTGCCCTTATTAGATGCATCAAGAGCGTTGAGGATCTCACACTTACAGGAGATGAGAGAATCGGAGCCAACATTATTAAGAAATGCCTTGAGGAACCTCTGCGGCAGATAATCTTCAACACAGGCCTTGAGAGCGCAACAATAATAGAGAAAGTAAAGGAAAACAGCGACGTCAACTATGGATTTGACGCACAGGCCGAGAAGTACTGTGATATGATGAAAGAGGGCATCATAGACCCTACCAAGGTGACAAGATGTGCTCTTCAGAATGCAGCATCTGTGGCGTCACTTATGCTTACCACTGCCGTTATGATAACCGATTTGCCCGAAAAGGAAGATAAGATGCCAATGGGCGGCGGCGGACACCCCGGCATGGGCGGCATGGGAGATATGTACTAAGCTAGTTAATACTTTAAAAAATACAGGGCTGTTTTGGTTAAGCGGGGAACAAAAAGTTCCCCGCTGGCAGCTTAAGGTGGCTTTTTTTAAGATTGAAAGTGTATGCTTAGAATTGTTACAGTTTTAAAAAAGTGTCCTTTTTTATTTTTGCGGGTTACAGGCGGCATGTGAGGAGTACGGGCTTTGGAAGATAGACTAAAGAAAATACTGTTTGCAGTAATTGAGAGCTACGTTGACAGCGCCTCCCCGGTGGGGTCACGCTACATTAGCAAGCGTTTTGGCCTGGGAATATCCTCGGCCACTATACGCAACGCTATGTGTGATCTTGAGGAGTTGGGGTATCTGTCCCAGCCGCACACCTCAGCAGGCAGAATGCCTACAGGAAAGGGCTACAGACTGCTTGTTGAGGAACTTATGGGCTTTGGAGTGTCTTCCAACGCTGAGCTGCTGAAACTGCTTTGTGATGGGGTTATGGGGGTAAGGGGACATTTATCTGATTTTCTCGGTTTGGTGTCCAAAATTCTCTCCAGCTATTCTCACTACATGGTGGTTGCCATGGAAACAACTATGGAAAACAGTATTCTTGGGTGGATAGAGCTTTTAAACTACAGAAACGACATGGTTGCCGTTGTGCTTATGACTGATGAGGGTACTATAAAGCACAAAGTATCGGCGCTTGAAATACCTCTCTCTCAGAGGGATCTAAAAAATATAGCAGCACTTTTGAACTCTGAGTTTAAAGGCTATACTCTTGGAGAAATTAAGGCAATCATGAGGAAAGAGGTTTGTGACAACAGAGTGCAGCGTGATACTCTGATTTCAAAAGCCTTCGGTTTTTTCAACAAATATCTGAGTTCGTTTGACCGTGATGTTTTTATCTCCGGCCTTGGTGAACTCTTTAATTTGCCGGATTTTGACGATATAGGGAAAATTAAGGAACTTTCCAATGCAATTAGTGACAAGGAGAGAATCATAGAGATTCTGGATAAAATAACGGAAAGCGGCGGTGTGCAAGTATTTATCGGGTCTGAACCTTTTCTGGATAAAAAAGACCTGAGCCTTGTGGCCTCACCTGTGTGTGACAGGGGAAGGCCTTTAGGAGTGCTCGGATTGATAGGCCCGCAGAGGATGGACTACGCCGGCGCTATTTCAATAATAGAGACCTCAGCGCGGTTCCTTTCAAGCCGGCTGGAGGACAGATAGGAGGTTGTCTTTGGAACACGGTACTGTTGATATAACGGTTGGGGAAGACGGGATAAAAACCGGTAACTCCAAACCTAAACAGCAATTGCAGGGACAGGAGCCTGAAATTGAACTTGTGACAGGCACTAAGGCGGAGCAGGAAGAAATGGAAAAACTCCGTCTTGACAATGCTGAGCTGAAGGATAAGTATATCAGGCTTCATGCTGAGTTTGATAATTATAGAAAAAGAGTTCAGAAGGAAAAAGATGAGTTATATAAGTACGGAGCAGAGCCTATGGTTTCCGATCTGCTTAACGTAATTGACAATCTCGAGGCTGCCCTCTCACATGTAAGTGATATGTCAAACCCGCTGGTTCAGGGTGTTGATCTGACATTAAAGGAGTTAAAAAAAATTCTGGGCAAGTACGGCCTTGTAGAGATACACTCCGCCGGAAAGGCTTTTGATCCGGCATACCATCATGCTATGACTGAAGTACCCCGGGACGACCTTGATGATAAAACCGTTGTAGATGTATTCAGAAAAGGCTATACTTACAGAGACAGAGTGCTAAGGGCTTCAATGGTGTCGGTATCGAAAAAAAACAATAGGCAAAGCAGCACCCCTGAAATTGCAAATGAAACCACAGAATTTAATGAGATAAAGGAGGGAAACAATGGCTAAGGCAATTGGAATTGACCTTGGTACAACAAATTCATGCGTTGCAGTTGTACAGGGAGGGGAGTCGGTCGTGATACCCAATCAGGAGGGGGGCAGGACAACTCCGTCAGTAGTGGCAATAACAGATAAGGGAGAGCGGCTTGTCGGACAAATTGCAAAGCGACAGGCGATCACTAACCCTGAAAATACAATATATTCGGTTAAAAGACTCATGGGCAGGCGTTTTCAAACGAGGCAGGTCACGGAGGCAATAAAAAGACTGCCCTACAAAATAGTGGATGCTCCTAACGGGGACGCCCATGTTGAGATACGGGGAAAGAGGTATTCACCGCCTGAGATATCGGCGATGATTCTGCAAAAGCTTAAACAGGCGGCGGAGGACTACCTTGGTGAGAAGGTTACAGATGCGGTAATAACAGTGCCTGCGTATTTTGACGACAGTCAGCGGCAGGCTACCAAGGATGCCGGGAAAATCGCCGGCTTGAATGTTCTCAGAATTATAAATGAGCCGACGGCAGCCTCTCTTGCATATGGAATAGATAAGAAAAAAGAGGAAAAAGTAGCCGTTTATGATCTGGGCGGCGGTACTTTCGACATATCAATACTTGAAATCGGAGAGGGAGTTATAGAGGTTAAGTCCACAAACGGGGATACATTCCTGGGTGGGGATGATTTTGATCTGAAGGTCATGGACTGGCTGGTGGAAGAGTTTAAGCGTGACCAGGGTATTGATTTAAAAAACGACAAAATGGCTCTTCAGAGACTGAGAGAGGCCTCGGAAAAGGCTAAAATAGAGCTTTCAAGCGCAACCGAAACGGAAATCAACCTGCCCTTTATAACGGCGGATGCAACAGGCCCTAAGCATATGCTGATAAAACTCTCCAGGGCTAAATTTGAGCAGTTGGCGGATGAACTGATAATAAACTCAGTAGGGCCCTGTAAGCACGCCCTTAAAGATGCTCAGATGTCCACCTCAGACGTCAATGAGGTAATTTTAGTTGGCGGCTCAACAAGAATACCAAAGGTGATATCCACTGTGCAGTCGTTTTTTGGCAAGGAACCTAACAGGACGGTTAACCCCGATGAGGTGGTGGCGGTTGGAGCGGCAATTCAGGCGGCGGTGCTTAAGGGTGAGGTTAAAGAGGTTTTACTTTTGGATGTTACTCCTCTTTCACTGGGAATTGAAACTCTGGGTGGTATATTTACAAAGTTGATAGAAAGAAATACGACTATACCGTCAAAAAAGAGTCAGGTGTTTTCAACTGCATCGGACAACCAGCCGGCTGTTACTATTAAGGTATTTCAGGGCGAGCGTGAGATGGCCGCAGATAATAAACTTTTGGGGAATTTTGAACTTGTAGGCATACCACCTGCCCCCAGAGGGATTCCTCAGATAGAGGTCACTTTTGACATAGACGCAAACGGCATACTCCACGTCTCAGCCAAAGACCTGGGTACAGGCAAGGAGCAGTCTATTAAGATAACAGCCTCAAGCGGACTTTCCGAGGACGACATAAAGAAGATGGTCCGTGATGCCGACGCCCACTCGGCTGAAGACAAGAGGAAAAGGGAATTGGCGGAGACAAAAAATGAAGCCGACTCGCTGTCATACTCTGTTGAGAAATCGTTAAAAGAACACGGGGATAAGCTTGCAGAGAATGAGAAGACGGATATAGAAAACGCACTGAAGCGGGTTAATGATTTAAAGGACACCTCTGATGATCCTAAGGAGTTAAAGGCTGCGGTGGAGGCACTGCAAACAGCATCACACAAGTTAGCCGAGCATTTGTATAAAAATGCGGGGGCACAGGGCGGTGAACAACATGATGGCCAACACCAGCATGGCGGCCAACAGCAACACGGAGGGGCAAAGCCTGAAGAGGACTTTGTAGAGGCTGAGTTTGAGGATGTGGATAAAAAAGACAAAGATAAAACTAAATAAAGAATGGATAAACAATGAAAGACTACTATGAAACTCTTGGGGTAAGCAGGTCGGCAACTCCTGATGAGTTGAAAAAAGCATACAGACAGCTTGCCCTGAAATTTCATCCTGACAGAAATGCGGGGGATAAGGAGTCTGAGGAACGGTTTAAGGAAATAAACGAGGCGTACTCGTGTCTGAGCGATCCGGCAAAGCGCTCAACTTATGACAGATTTGGCACGGTGGATGGTATGGGAGGGGGGCCGGGGTTTGGTTCGTTTTCGGGCGGGTTTTCCGATATTTTTGGAGACATATTTGAGGATATTTTGGGTGGCTTTGGGGTTGGAGGCGGCTCTCAGAAGGCAAACAGACCAAGAAGAGGTGCCGATTTACGCTATGACATGGAGCTGAATCTGATGGAAGCCGCCTTTGGCATAGATAAAGACATAAATATTCCGCGGTGGGAATCATGTGATAAGTGCTCAGGCTCAGGCTCTGCGGGGGGCAAAACACCGGAGCGCTGTTTGGCCTGTAAGGGCTCGGGGCAGACGATGTTCCAGCAGGGGTTTTTCTCGGTTAGTAAGACATGTGGAAGGTGTGGGGGCTCAGGGGTTGTTATAACAGATCCGTGTAATGAGTGCAGTGGCAGCGGCAAGGTACGCAGAACTCGCTCACTTAATGTGAAGATTCCTCCGGGTGTTGATACCGGAATGAAGCTTAAACTCAGTGGCGAGGGTGAGGCCGGCACAAAGGGAGGCCCGCAGGGGGACCTTTACGTGTATCTGTCAGTTCATGAGCATCCGTTTTTTAAACGCCACGAGAGGGACATATACTGTGAAGTGCCGATAGCTTTTTATGTAGCGGTTTTTGGCGGTGAGATAGAAGTTCCAAAGCTTAAGGGAAGCGGAAAGATTAAGATTCCTTCCGGCACGCAGTCCGGTGAAATTTTCCGGTTAAGAGGCGAGGGTGTTCAGCGGGTGGGCGGGGGACAGAAGGGTGACCTGATAGTTAAGGTTTACATCGATGTACCTAAAAAAGTGACTCAGCGGCAGCGTGAACTGCTGGAGGAATTTGCCAAAGAGAGCGGTGATGAAGTGCAAAGGAGTTTTTCAGAGAAGATAAAGGGTTTTTTTACCGGTGAATAGGCTTGCTCTGTGATAATTGATGCCCCGTGTATATATTGAAAAAATAACAGTAAAAGACGGGGTTTTACGCCTGACAGGAGAAGACGCCCACTATCTGACAAACGTTTTGAGGCAAAGAAAAGGCGACTCTGTTGAGGTGTTTGATTCACTGGGAAGGTTTTTTGACGGAAGAGTTATAGATGCCGCAACAAGAGAGGTACTACTTAATATTACCCCCCGGGACAGACAAAAAGAAGAACATTCAACTGCAATAGTGCTATGTCAGGGGCTTCTGAAGGGAGCAAAAATGGACATGGTGATACAAAAGACCACAGAGCTTGGCGTAAGTGAAATCATCACGTTTTATAGCTCCCGTTGTCAGTACAAGGAAACCGGAAAACTTTCGAGGTGGAATAAGATAGCTGTAGAGGCCTCAAGGCAGTCGGGGCGGGTGGCAGTGCCGGTAGTTAGTGCACCGATAAGTTATTCCGACTTATTGTTAACGATAAAATGCAGTAAACAGAGCCGTGCTTTTATTTTTTATGAAAAAACAGGTGTAAGTTTAAAATCGGTAGCCTTGTGTGTTGATGTAAAGACTATATATGCTGTGACAGGGCCTGAGGGCGGTTTCAGTTCGGATGAAATTGATGAGGCTGAAGCAGCAGATATCACACCGGTGTTTTTAGGCAACAGAATTCTGCGTGCCGAGACAGCCGCTGTTGCCTCAGTGCTCCTTCTTCAATTCCTTTTTGGCGATATTGAGTAAGGTTATTTTTAATTATTGAGATAAAAAAAAATTACTGATTTCTTTTTCATAACAGCTAATGCTAAAATTCACTATATTAAGACAAGCTGGGAAGCCGGAGCGAAAGGGGTAACAATTGAAGATAAGGTTTTGTGGAGTCAGAGGGTCAATTCCCACGCCTGGGAAGGAAACGGTCAGATACGGCGGTAACACTTCCTGTATTGAGTTGACAGGCAGAGAGGGTACTCATTTGATTTTTGACGCTGGTACAGGCATCAGAACAATTGGTGAGAGGTTTGCCCCTAAGTCTCCTATGACTATTCATTTGCTTCTATCCCATACCCATTGGGACCATATTCACGGTTTTCCTTTTTTCATTCCTGCATACATTCCAAAAAATGTAATAAACATCTACGGCCCTCCGCATTTTGATAAAAGTTTGCGCGAAATTATGGCTCAACAAATGGTTTATTCATACTTTCCTGTAAACTCCGATGAACTCTCTGCAACAATTAACTACAGAGATTTGAAGGAGGAAACATTCCAGGTTGGTGAGTTTAACGTAAAATCAAAACTCATGAACCACCCTGTTACGTGTTTCGGTTATCGTGTTACTGAGGGCGATGTAAACATTGTTTATACGGGCGACAACGAGCCGTATTATAATTTTATGGCAAATTCCGTAGTTGATGAAAACGAACGTGAGGAAATCGAGCAGATTGTAAGAGAGCAAAATGCAAGAACCGTAGAGTTTGCAAGGGGTGTGGATGTATTGATCTGTGATGCACAGTACTCGGATACTGAATATCCCTTAAAGGTGGGATGGGGACATAGCTCGACTATGCATGCCATTGACCTTGCCGTTAAGGCTGATGTGAAGCATTTAGTGATATTTCATCATGAGCCGTCCCGCTCTGATGATAAAATGGATGAGCTCCTGCAATATACCATTAACAAATACAATGAAATGCCTCACAAAGGGTTAAAGATAACTGCGGCTATAGAGGGCGACGAAATAGACATATATGCAGGGTAATGGGCTCAATTTGAAGCTCCATATTCATACAGCGTAAAACTAAAATGAGGAGGTTGTAAGGATGAGAGAAAGCAGAATATTAAAAGTGTTGTTTTTGTTGGTATTGGTGGCTTTTGTATCAGCAGGTTGTGCCAACATGGAGTATGCTCCAAAGCGCTCCGTTTGGTACTATCACAAGGAACTGCCTGAAGCTGACAGGGCAATAGCAAAAGCTCAGGGGGCGGGAAAGGACAAGGATTGCCCTGATGAGTTTAATAAGGCTGCAAAGATGAGAGACGACGCCTATGATACATACCTTTCATGCCGCACTGCAGAGGGTATTGAAATGGCTAAAAAGGCAACTCAGATGGCTAATGCTCTTTGCCCACCCAAACCGGCTCCACCGGTGGTAATAGAAAAGACAAAGAAGTGGAAAGAAGTTGCAAAGGTTACACTGGTTAATTTTGCAACAGACAAGAGTAATATCGAGACCAAATACAGTGTTGAACTCCAGCAGGCTATAGAATTTGCTAAGAAGTACCCGGATTCTAAGATTGACGTTGATGGACACACAGACAACAGGGCTTCAAAGCAGTACAATGATGCACTCTCAATGAGACGCGCAAGCTCTGTGGCAAAGTATCTGCAGGAACATGGTGTAAGCCAGAGCCGTATTAAGGCCAATGGTTTCGGTTTTTCACAGCCGGTAGATACTAATGCTACTGCCGCCGGAAGGGCTAAAAACAGGCGTGTGGAAATTCGCATCTCTGCTCAGGTAGAGGTTGACGCAGGTGATTCCGCCCCTGTGATGAAACATGAAATGAAGCACGATATGAAGCATGATATGAAAGACGATACGAAAAAAGCTAAAAAAGTTAAAAAGGCTAAAAAAGCTAAAAAGGCTGAAAAAGCTAAAGATACAGAAACTAAGCCAAATTAACTTTAAGCATAGTTGTTGATTTTAAAACACGGGAAGCAAAATAGTTTTGCTTCCCGTGTTTTTTATGTTGACAACTGCCATGAAGGTTTTATATCGTATTTTGTATGCTATTGAATTATAACCTTGGAGGTATCGGCATGATTTTCAGGATTATTTTTTATTTGTCATTGCCATCTGTTGCGATGTTTATGTTAGCCGGATGTGCCGGTTTTGAATTTACGCCTAAAGGCAAAGTGTTATACACTCATAAAGAGCTGACAGAGGCTGACAGAGCAATAGAACGAGCCCAAAAAGCCGGTAAAGACAAGGAATGTCCTGATGAGTTTGGTGCTGTAGTTAAACTAAGAGATGAGGCATATGAAGTTTACTGGAACTGCCACACTCAGGAAGCAATAGATTTAGCTAAAAAGGTGCCGCAGATGGCAAACAATCTTTGCAGGGGTGGCAGGTACAGCTCAAACCCTGTCCATGTATCCCGCAAAGAAGCAGCTGTTGTTACCGTGGTTAATTTTGATGTTAACACGTCAAAAATCAGAAAAGACAATGAAAAACAATTAAACACAGCGGTTGAGACTATAAAGCAATACCAACAGCCGAGCGTGAGAGTAGAGGGGCATACCGATACAGTCGGTGGATACGACTATAATATGAGGCTTTCTAAGAGAAGGGCCGAGGTAGCCAAAGACTACATTGTAAGGCACGGTGCAATAAGTGCCGATAAGGTGGAAACGGTAGGTTACGGTTACACACAACCGGTTGACACCAATGAAACCGCCGCTGGAAGAGCCCGTAACAGAAGGGCTGATATAAGGATCTTCTCGCGATAGTTCCAATGAGTTGCCAATTGCCGAGACTTAATATCTCTTTAGCGGGATTTTGATAAAAGCCCTGAATGTTACCTCTCTACAAGGAAGGGCTGTAAGGAAAGCCATAACATCAGAATTTGGGTGAGAGGAGATTATTTTTGAAAACAAGTATCTGGTTAGAGTTTCCAGGGAGGAAGGGTAAAAAAAAAGGAGGTATTTATGAGTAAAGTGAGATTTAGGTGTTCAGGCATCATATTTTTATCGGTATTGATGATTTTTAGTTTTTCATCAGTGTCAATTGCCACAAACGGAGACAACCTGATAGGAGTAGGCAGTGCTTCACGACAGATGGGGGGAACTGGTATTGCTGCACCTCAGGATGCTGTCGGCGCAATATACAGCAATCCTGCTGCAGTGGGAGATTGTGGAAAAATCACCCTTGATTTCATGGGGACTCTGTTTATTCCAACTGTGACCAACAGGGTTACGGTTACAAACTTATCTTACAGTGCAGACAGTGCAAGCAAGGTATATACAATCCCGTCTGTGGCTGTTACAATTCCAATATCTAAGCAGTTGAAGGTTGGGCTTGCAGCATATGGCACAAGCGGCCTTGGCGTTGACTACAGGGGTACCAATGTGGACAACTCAAGATATTATGATTTCTCTTCCTTTTATGGCCGCCCGGCCGGAAGTATCGTCTATCCTCTTCAATCCGGTACCTATACCAACTATAACTCCATGCAGTTTGCACCTTTCTTAAGGTACAAGTTTGACGATCAGTTCTCCATAGGTCTTGCAGCCCGTGTTAATTATTCGATGTTGGACTTAGGCAGCGGCACCAGCCAGAACTATGGTTTGGGTGGAAAGATAGGCATACTCTATAAGCCGGTGGAAAAGGTATCTCTGGGCTTAGCTTATGCTTCCCCGATTGAGATTAATTTTAAGAATGTGACGGACTTCGACGGCGATGGTGTAAAGGATAACCTTAAACTGGAGCAGCCCCAGGAGGTAGGCTTTGGTATAGCGGTTGAGCCGATTAAGGATAAGTTACTCTTAGAGGCTGACGTCAAATGGGTAAACTGGGCGGATGCCTCCGGTTATAAGGATTTTGACTGGGATAATCAGGTGGTGGTGGGTGCCGGCATACAGTTTAAACCCGTAAAGGAACTGGCTTTGAGGGCAGGGTACAACTATGGTAAAAACCCTGTTAAAAACCACAGTAATTTTGTTGGTTCCAACATGGTAAGCATTCAGGGGCACTCCATGCCGGTTTACTATTATGAGTCATTCAGAATTACCGGCTTTCCCGCCTTAGTTGAGCATCATCTGACCCTTGGCCTTCAATACACATTTAACGATAAGGTTAGTTTAAACGCCGGTTACATGCACGCATTTGAAAAAACCATGAAAGAGACCGGTACCAATATGGCAGGTTACGCCTCATCTTTTGAGACCGCCATGTCAGAGGACTCGATAGAATTGGGTATTACGGTTAAATTTTAGATTTTTCCAGTTAGTATTTAAATATGCCCTGTGGTTTAACCACAGGGCATTGATCTTAAACTATAAAACTGATACCAGGTTGCATTCAATCGTCTGTTTTTTTACCTATATAAACGCTACACGATATGACAGGTTCAAAACAGTCACTTTCCTTTATTTTAAAACCGGTGTTTTTGCTTTAAAGACTCGTGCCGTCGGCCATGCGTTATAGACCTGGGTGTAGAGGTCCTTGTTGTAATTGCCCAATAGGTACATCTGGTTAAAGTTAGAATTAAACACCTCATCGTTAAACAGAAACACGGCAAATATGTTTTTGTCTTTTGCAAGGGCCTCAAAAGAAAGACCTTTCCTGCTGTTGCCGTATTCCCTGCTGTCTAATACCTGCCCGTTTTCAACCATTACTGATCTGACAAGGGCACTCCGGCCATTTATAGTCCCGGTATTGAGGTCTATCTTGTTGCCCTCACATGTTATTACTCTGTCTTTAAAGGTTTGGCAGCTTAACGGTACAAAGTAGGGTTGGCTGCCGCCCTCCCCCCTTATAGCGTCAAGCCCCCTTAATGTAAAAATCGCAGGTAATTTCATTATCATATCCATTGTAAAGAGAATATGCGACTTGTCGTATTTCACGTCATCTATAACTTTCTCCACTGCCTGATCCTTTACTATTTGCTCCTCTGTGACTGTTGAACCTCCTTTGGTAAGCATACTGAGGATATTATAGAGTTCAACCTGACTGTTTGAGGTCAGCGCATGAGCTATGTAGAGGGTTTTTATTGTCTCTTGAGAGCCACCGTCATGATATGTCGCAAAACCGGTTATATCTTCAAGTGCATAGCCAAAATCCCACCACGTAAAGATAACTGATCTCTCCGGCAGCGTCTTGCCTATCGTCTGAAATGACCAATACAGGTTAGTTGGAATTGATGGCGAGGGCACCAGAAAAAAAGCCGTCTGCTTTATTATAATCAAAAAAAATATAAAAGCCGATGCGTAGAGAATTATGCTTTTAAGAAGTTCTTTTTTTATTTTAAACATCTGAAACATGGAATCCACAAACAATGTGACAAAATAACCATACCCTACCCCTACAAATGGAGCCAGATACATAACAAAACGGTTGGAACCTGAAAAAGCTACCATTCCCAACAGCAAAACCGGAGATATAGGTATTAATTTTTTGAAATTAACTACTGCAAAGACGGTGAAAAAAACAAGCCCGACAATGGTTAAAACCGGATTTTGTAAGACCATCGCCATTGTCTCCATAAAAGGATACTTGTAAAGCTCTGAGACCTGAGTAAGAGCCGAAGTGCGGCTTCCAAACTCTATTCCCATAAACGAATGTCTTCCGAAAAATACATAATTTGAAAGAACTGGAAACACATATGCAGACAGATATGGAACAGCGTAAGTGGTAAATACGTAAGCAGCAAGAGTTTTAACATCAGTCCATCTCTCAAAAGAAAAGGCTGCAATTGTTGTTAACAATATAACAGTATGATGCAGAAATTTAATTTTTATTTTAGAATAGAAACCTGCCGCCATAATGACAATAACCGTCACTGCCAGAGACAAGGTGAATTTAATAAATACCACAGGAATTAATGCCAAAAATAATGATGCTGTCAATAAGATAGAGTTGCCGGTAAATCTCTCTTTATATGGAATTACAAAAGGAGATGAATACAAAATAAAGTAACTTGTTAAGTGATGTGCAAACGTGGAAAGATAGAATATCAGAAGCGATACGGTAGTGCCTGAAGTTAATGAAAACTTTGCAGGGAACTCTAAAAAAATGTGTGCAAAGTTAGCCGGAGATGAGGAAAACAAAAAAACTGCAAGAGCTTTCAGTATAGTCAATTTATCCGCTTTGTTAACAAAAAGGTATATAGCAAAAACAACAAAATACATTTCGATAAACTGCACGGTAGGGTACCATAAGTTAAAGATGTACAGAGTGACTCCGGCTAAAAGCGCATATAGATATAAAAATTTTGATTTTCCGGCAAATAATATAAACATGGAAGCCATAAACGGGAAAAACAGGTTTAACGAGTCTGTATCTACACGTCCTAAGCATGACCTAACGTGGTAGCTGTGGCAAAAGGTGGCAATCAGGGCCCCTGTAATTCCAAGGGCGGGGTAGCCCATCCTGTAAAAGTATATAATAAAAGGAATTACAAACAAACCGGCAAGAAACGGTATAAGATATATCCCTGCCACATATAAGTCACCCCCTGTAAGTTTTGAGACTACTCTGAGAAAGAAACATAAGAGGGGTTCAGTGTCCGGGTATTTGTAATCCGGTGTAGGGAAGAATCTCAGAGGGTCTGTCTGCCCGCCCTTATACCGGCCATTTTCATAGTCTCTGGCCATACGGATCCAGTAGAAAGCATCAACTGTGGTCATCATCGGGGTTGAGCCTGCAAAATATGTGGAGGGACTCTGCTTCCATACCCGATACTGATTAAATCTAACGGCGGTAGAAAAAACAAAAGTAAGCGCTGCTACTATTAAAATGGAAACAACACCGGCTTTAATTTTTGGTTTCAGGAATTTTAACTTACCGGCCACTATGAAAATTATATGATTTAAATGAAAAAAGTCAATAAATTTGTCTAAAAATAATTAATTTTGCAGGGTAACTTGACTTATTTATGTATCAAAGTAATAAACTATTACAAGGGAGCTTTTGATATTGGAATTCTAATACCAAGTAGCAGTCAAAAGAGTAACGAGGCGGCAAGGAGAAAGCGACACCTCCCCTTACAGGGGATTCCCCTTTAGGGGAGGCGTCAAGGAGCTTTCGACGAAGCCAACAAAGTTAATCGAATGAATGCAACTTAGTATTAGAGTTAGTAGTTATCATAGCAGGTGGCTGCTGTTGAGATTATAAAAACAATTAGGAGGTAAATGAATGGAACTTGACGTAACGATTGGTGCTGAGTCACTTGCTCTGGAAATCGAAAATCCATATAAGTTTGATGTAAAAGGGGCAATGGCAACAATACTTCAATTCGGTCTTGATAACGCAGAGGACCTTTCACAGCTCCAGATAGATTCTTTAATACTCA
This sequence comes from Nitrospirae bacterium YQR-1, assembly GCA_039908095.1. NCBI lineage: Bacteria > Pseudomonadati > Nitrospirota > Nitrospirae bacterium YQR-1. Next base: position 16,133 of record JAMOBJ010000006.1, on the reverse strand, counting down.
AAATGATTAAGGGCGTGGCAGGGTGTGAGCACGGCTGCCCGTCAGACGCCAAGGGGCTTGTAAACAGAGGGTTTGGCAAATTTAAACTGCACTACATAGATGGTGGAATCATCTCTGCCATATATGCTTTAAATAGCGGCAAATCTCTGAAATTAAAGCTCTTCCCCGGGTTTTAACCCCCAGAACATGACAGGACGGTGGATTTACGGGATAAATCCTGTTTTTGAGGCGCTCACTGCAAAGCGGCAGGTTAGAGTTGTTTATGTAACACAGGGCTGGAAACGCGACCGCCGCACTTTGCTGTCTCTTACCAGAGGCGCAGGGGTTGCCGTGGAAGAGGTTGGAAAGGAGTTTTTTGATAAATTTCATGGGCTGACTCATCAGGGCATATGTGCTTTGTTAAACGAGACACAGCAGTTGCTCTCCGTGGAGCAGATATATAAGAGTGTTGTCAATCCGCTGTTTGTAGTTCTTGATGGTATAGAAGACCCAAGGAATTTTGGCGCTATACTAAGAACAGCAGAGGTTGCAGGAGTTAGCGGAGTAATTTTCCAAAGCCACAGAAGTGCCGGACTCTCCCCTGTTGTGGATAAGACCTCAAGCGGGGCATCCTTTTACCTGCCCATGGCGATGGTTTCAAACATAAAACACTCGATAAGATATCTTAAGGATAACAATGTTACCGTTTATGGAGCAGACGCAGCCTCTGAGCACACCCTCTGGAGCGTTGACCTAAGAGGCCCGGTTGCCTTTGTGTTTGGCTCTGAGGGCTCAGGGCTTAGAAGAACCGTTTCTGAACACTGTGATATGCTTATTAAAATTCCGGTCTTTGGCTCGATTGACTCCCTTAACGTTTCAGTTTCCGCTGGGGTTTTTCTTTTTGAATGTAAAAGACAGAGGGAATATGAATAAGTATTTAATTGTAATAGAAAAAACCGAAAATAATTTTTCTGCGTACTCACCCGATTTGATGGGATGTGTAGCAACAGGTAAAACTCAAAAGGATGTAATTAGAAACAAGCACAGAGCTATCGAGATGCACCTTGAGGGATTAAAAGAAGATGGGATACCAATTCCGGAGCCTCATGCTTGTGTAGATTACGTTGAAATTTGAAAGAAAAACTTCAACAATTTCAAATCATGGTATTACCTGTATCGCCCCTGCCCGTAAAATCTTAATTCTACCATCTGCCGTCACCTCTAATATTGTTGAGGGAAGCCCGCCCGGAGTACAACCGCCATCAATAACAATATCTATTGCCTCTGTACCAAAGTATTTAACCACAGTTGCAGCGTCTGCGGCAGGCACAAGCCCTGAGGGATTAGCACTCGTTGAGGTTATGGGATAATTCAGGCGTCTTGCCAGTGCAAGCGCAAATGACTCTCCCGGAATACGTACCGCCACTTTACCCGCCTCATTTAAAATAAATTCGGAGCAATGTCCGTCCTTAGCCTTAAGAAGAATCGTTAACGCCCCCGGCCAATGAGTACGTCCAAGTGCGAGCGCCGGTTTATCCACAACCGCAACTTTACGTTCTATTGTCTCAACAGAGCCTGCAATCAGTGGAAAAGGCTTGTTTTCCGGTCTTCCCTTAAGCTCAAAAAGCCTCCTCAGTGCCTCCTTGTTATCACAGGCAACACCTAGCGCATAAAACGTCTCTGTCGGATACGCTATGAGCCGTCCCTCTGAGAGCGCCTGAGCGGCCTCATCTAAAACCTCCGGCACCCTCGTACCGTCTATTGTTATATATTTAATATTGCCCCCTGTAGCACTAAACTTAATTATAAAAAAAGCCTGTCAACTTTTCATATTACAAGGTAAAAAAAAGGCCCTAACTCCTTAGGGCCCGAGAGGAAGGTTTAGATGGAATGTACAATAAGAGTATATTATATTTTTCTTAGCCGTGCAGTAACTTACATCACCTCGTATTAAAACGATAAAAAGGTATATAATACAAATAGTTATCACACATACAAAATTAAGCGTCAGGAGGTATGATTGTTGTGGCACATAGCGGTGTAAGATATCAGAAGAGCCGGTGGGATTTAAGTGAACTGTTATCGTCCGGCAACGACAGTGTTATAAAGGCGGCCTTTAAAGAAATAGAGGATTGTGTGGAGGAAATTGAATCAAAACGGAGCATTATTAATCCCGGCATGGATGGCGGCGCATTTGTCAATATCCTTACGCTGATGGAAACTCTCGCAGCCCTTGCCGGAAAAATAACCGCCTATACCGCTCTCAGATTCTCTGAGGATACGCAGGATACAAAGGCTCTTGCAATTATGGGAAATGTCGAAAATTTTTTAGCGGATATGCAAAACCGGACTCTTTTTTTCAGCCTCTGGTGGAAATCTCTAACTGATGAAGAGGCTAAGCGGCTGTTGGTTTATGCCGGTAATCTTACATATTATCTTGACAGACAAAGGCAGTTTAAAGAGCACATTCTTAGTGAGCTCGAGGAAAAGATAATTAACATAAAGGACACTAACGGCTCAGGTGCACTACTGACCCTCTACGATATGCTGACAAGTAAGTACGACTTTGTTATGGATGTGGATGGCAAGACGACTCACAACACCCGTGACAGCCTTATGACTTTCGTCAGAGATATGCGTCCTGAGGTGCGTAAGGCCGCCTATAAGGAGCTGTTTGCCGTATTTGGTAAAGATGAGTCCGTCCTTTCTCAACTCTATGTCTATAGGGTACGGGACTGGGCAAAGGAGCAAATCGGATTACGGAAATTTAAAAGCCCGATTAACGTCCGCAACATGTCAAATGACATACCCGATGACGTTGTGGAAACTCTCCTGTCAGTTTGCAAAGATAACTCACACGTGTTTCACGATTATTTTAAGTTAAAAGCACAGTGGCTGGAGCTGCCTAAACTGCGCCGCTTCGACCTCTATGCTCCCATTAAAGCACAAACAAAGAAAAAAATCGAGTACTCCGATGCTGTTTCTATGGTACTTGAAAGTTTCGATAACTTTAGCCCTCAATTCTATAGACTTGCGAAAAGTGTTTTTGACAAGAAACACATTGACTCAGAGGACCGTACCAATAAGCGCGGAGGGGCATTTTGCTACGGGGTGCTTCCAAAACTCACTCCATGGGTATTGACTAATTATACCGGTGAGCCCCGTCAGGTAGCCACATTAGCCCACGAACTGGGACACGCCGTTCATTCCCTGCTGGCACAAGACCACTCGGTGCTTACATTTCATGCTCCTCTGCCCCTTGCCGAAACCGCCTCCGTATTTGCCGAAATGCTGCTTACCGAACGCCTCCTTGAAGAGGAAAATGATGCCACCGCACGCCGTCTGATTCTGAGTTCCGCCATTGACGATATGTACGCAACAGTCCTCAGGCAGGCTTTTTTTGTTATCTTTGAAAAGACCGCCCACTCACTCATAGAAAACGGCACTCCGGTTAACGATTTAAATAGTATCTACCTTAATCTTCTAAAAGAACAGTTCGGAGACTCCGTCGAGGTCTCAGATGACTTTCAAATCGAATGGATAACCATCCCACACATCTACCACACGCCGTTTTACTGCTATGCCTACAGCTTTGGCGAATTGCTCTCCCTCTCACTGTACAAAAGGTTCAAAGAAGAAGGCAGGGAATTTATCCCTAAAATCATTAAAATACTCTCCTACGGTGGCTCCACCTCCCCCGGCCTAATACTAAAAGAAGCCGGCATCGACATGCTCAGCCCCGAATTCTGGCACGGTGGCTTTGCTTTTATTAAAGAGATGATTGATAAAGGTTTAAAAAATGAGGCGATAAGAAAGAATGAAAGAATGAAAGGAGAGTAGGAGAGTAAGGAGAGTAAGGAGAGTAAGGGGAAGGACTCCGTCCTTCCCCTTAAACCCCTACCTGCAAGGGAGCGATGCCCCCTTGACCCCTTTTTGTCAGGGTCATTAAATAAACAATGGGTAAGACTTAAGTCTTACCCATTGTTGTATCTTTGCCTCAACTTTGAAGGCTCTGTATGGAACACTATCTCTTCAGTGATAATATTTCCTGTAAAAGCTCATCTGTTGTTGTGACGCTTTTAGAGTTAGCTTGAAAGGCCCTCTGATTTGTAATCATAGTGACAAACTCAGTTCCAAGGTCAACGTTACTTGTTTCAAGCGAACCTGAAACAATGCCCCCCAGGCCGCTTGTCCGTGCCGTATTAACTATAGCCTCACCGGATTCACCGGACTGTGAAAACAGATTCTGCCCCTCTTTTGTCAGTCTGTTGGCGGCATTAAAGCGGGCTAAGGCAATTTGTCCGAGAGTCCTTGTTTGACCGTTTGTAAACACAGCGGTTATCTTACCTAAATCGTCAATGTTTAAACTCTTAAGTGACCCTGGAGCGTGTCCGTCCTGACTTATATCCAGCACCTGAGAAGTATCCGCTAATTGCTGGGATGCATTTAATCCCGTGCCGCTTTGATTCAGAGACTTACCATAGTTGAAAGTAATATTCTGTGGATTAGTCACGCCACCTAGGAAGTTAAACGCAATAGAGGGCTCAGTGCTTGCCGAAACATCCGTACCTGTCCCATCGCTTACAAGATAGCCGTTAGTGTTAAACGACAGTGTCTGGGTAGCAGTTGATGTGGCGAGAGTTAATACGCTGCTTGTGGTTGACTGTTGATAAGCATAATGGACCTCCCACGAGTTGTTTGCAGTTTTAGTATAATAAGCGGTTACCTCATGTGAGCCGCCCTGGGAGTCATATACGGTTGAGGTGGATGAGTAATTGTAATTGCCTGGGTCGTCACTTATACCATCGCCGTCACTGTCAAGCGAAAATGCAGCAGTTATAACGCTTGCCTGGGAATTCAGGTTGAGTGTCCAGTCCACATTGCTTGTTACTGCTGCGGAACTGAAGCTCGTATCTACTTTGATATCGCTGAGATTGCCGCTTGTCACCGATACAGCATTTACGTCTGTAGCCATGTATCCCTGCACTCTGAAACCTGTAGAGGTTACCATATAGCCGTCTTTATCCAAACTAAAGTTGCCTGCACGGGTATAGTAAGTCATACCTGAGGATGAGCTTGTTGCGTTGTCTCTAACTAGAAAAAATCCGTTGCCGTCTATAGCTAAATCCATGCCGTTATTGGTTGCAACAAAAGAGCCCTGAGTAAAAAGTGGGCTTACACTGTCAACAAGAGAGCCCCTCCCAACCTGCCCCCCCCCCCGCTACACCTACCAGGCTTTGACTCAGTACGTCACCAAATGACGCCCTGCTTGCTTTAAAACCGGTTGTATTCATGTTTGCTATATTGTCACCCACAACACCTAATGACGTACTGTTTGTGCTCATACCGCTAACTGCCGTCCAAAGAGATGTTATCATATCAATATCCTCCTGTCTTGTCTCATATCTCTAAGACGATGTTGTGGCTGATGATGATGTTGTCGTTGTTCCTATTTGCTTGACGTTACCCATTAAAACGTTACTGCCGTTGTCAAGCGTCAGGGAAGAGACCCCGTCATTAAAACTGATTCCGGTTATTTTACCGGTCGTTCCATCATCCATAATAACATCCTTACCTATCAGATTTGCCGCCATCATATTATTTAAAGAGTTTGAGTACGAGTTCAAATCTGTAATCCCGCTCTGTATGCTGTTTAGTGCCTCAAGTGAGCTAAATTGTGCTAACTGTGTGGTAAAGTTAGACGAATCCATAGGGTCCAATGGATTCTGGTACTGAAGCTGTTTTGTAAAGAGCTTAAGAAAATCCATCTTATCCACGGTATCTTTTGATGAGGCCGTTGAGCTTGTACTTGATGTGGTGCCCGATGACGTCGTGTTTGACGTTGCTGTGTTTATTGTTGTACTCATATCTATACCTCCTATTTGCTTATGCAAATATGTTTATCAAACCATCATCTGATGTGCTATATCTGTTTACGGATGTAATTTCCGCTTCTTGAGAGTCACCGTCAAGACCTTTCTTGCCATCGTTACCCTGTTGTTTACCATTGCCGTCCTGGCTTCCTTTGTCCTTTAGTGAAACTGAAAAATCCCCTACCGTTAACCCCTCCTGAGTCAAAGCTTTTACTATATCATTCAGATTCTTTTCAATTATAACCTTCGCCGCCTCATCAGAGGCTCTTATATCGGCATGAAGAGTGCCCTTTTCTATATTTAACTGTATCTTGACAGAGCCCAGACCATCCGGCTCCAAACGCACCTCTATTGAAGTATCACTTAGCTTGTTTACACTGAAGACATGCTCATTTAGTTGAATAGCTTTGGGAACATTTCCCTCAGTGCTTACCGCATGAGGCGCCGTGCCGGTAGTTTGTTGATGTGTCTTTGCCGTCAAGTCCTGATTAAACATCTGCTCTATGCCTGGGTTGCCCTCAGTCTTATTGTTTTGTAGTTTTTCATACCGGCTGTTGCCGGCATCGTTTTGTACTGCCTCCTCCGCCATAATTTCAAATTCATTGGTATTTAGTTTTGCTGCATTCAGAGTGTCCGGCAGCTCAGGAGTCTCATTATCATCTGTGCTGTTTATCAATAACTCCTTTATAGATGCCCCTTTGCCGGCCTCATTTTTCGCCTCTGATACAGTTGGAAAATCAGCAACGTTAGCTTCAGCCTCTCCCTGTTTAAGCATATCCGCCGGATTTTCAGTATTTGCAGCCTTTTGTGGATTCGCTGCTTCAGGCATGATTCCGGAAAGTCTCCCGTTCAAAGCTGAATTCACACCGGTGTCCTCCACCACAGCGGTGGAAAAATCTGTTACGACTCCGACTCCAAAGAGGTTCATTGCCATCATAGACGCCGACATGGAACCTGCCTGAGCCGTGTTTTCATTATCATCGGAAACTTTTTTGTCTGAGGAAATGCTTTTCCTGTCCTCAGAAGTATTCTTATCTGGGGAAATGCTTTTCCTGTCCTCAGAAGTATTCTTGTCTGAGGCGGTACGTTGTCTGTCATTAAGTGCTCTTTTAAAAACAGTATCAAACTTATTTGGAGTGTCGTCATCAGATATGTGTTTAACTCCGTTTTGGCGCCCCTGCACCTGTTCCCCTGCTCCCTGTAAGTTTATCGCATTAGTATCATTCATAGCAATGTTAAATGCAAATCCCGTACCAAATAAGCAACATGCTTGTTTAATAATGAATAACAATATCTTATGCAGTGGGAAAATTAAAAAAGGATGGAAAAACTTTTCATTTAACAGGAAAACTTTTCTTTATATTAACCATTTTTTCTGTAAGTGACGCTACTTTCTTAGGTTCTATCTGAGCCATTGCAGCCCCTGCTTTTCTTGGACTCATTTTCAATAAGATATTAGCGGCTGTATCCTCATCCAGAGCGCTGATACGTGCTCCCGCCTCCTCTGACGGCATAGCTTCAAAGTCCTTTACAACCCTTTTAAAACGCTCATCACCGGGCTGTTGCAGTTTTTTCAAAGCTTCTTCTATTTGCTTAAGAATGTTCTGATACTTTTCCACTTTAGCATCTATTTCCGCCTTAAGCGCATCAACCCTGGCCGCCTCTTTCTTTACACTTTCCTCCTTAAGTGCCAGGTCCTTTTGCCTCTGCAGGCACTCATCCTCGGCGTACGTATAGGCGGGTTGGAAATATAAGGTTAAGCAACAAACAAGGCTAATAGCGAGGGAGCCTTGATAAATATATAAAATCCATTTCACGCTGGGCTTGCCTTTCCGACTTTTTCTGTTCATCTTTTACTACCCTGTCCTTTAATATCTCAACTGTTTTCATCTCTTTATACGCCTCTGTCAATTCAGCCTGCCTTTTTTCTACCTCAGCCGTTTTATCTATTATAACTTTATTTTGTTTATCAATTTTCTTGTAGAGGCTCTCTATGTAATCATAATAAAGGGTAAGCTCATAAACATTAATGTTTCTGGAAGTCTTCTTTTTGTCTAAAACAGCGGTATTGTCGGCAAGGAGTCTCTCCAGCATCGCAAGTGTATCCTGTTCGGTACGCAGCACCTTCCATGCTCTTTGGAGCTCAATTTCGGCCTCAGATTTCTGATATTCCTTTACCTGAAGAATCCGCTTAAGCGTATCAACTCTGGCCATAATTTATTTTACCTGAAAAAGCTCAAAAAGTTTGGTTATAGTGATTTTAAAATCTCTCTGTTCCGTCATTCCCTGTCTTAAAAAAGCATTTAGTTTATCTATCATGGAAAGGGCAAAGTCAACCTTTGGATTTGACCCTTCCTTGTAAGCGCCCAGATTAATCATATCCTCAAATCTTTTATAAACAGCCATGGTCTCCATGAATTTACCGGCCACTGTTTTATGTCTATCATTTATTATATCAGGCATTACCCTGCTTATAGAGCGCAGAATATTTATGGCGGGATAGTGGTTTTCCATGGCAAGCTCTCTTGAAAGCACAATGTGGCCGTCTAAGATGGAAGTTGCCGTGTCAGCTACCGGGTCAGTGAGATCATCCCCCTCCACAAGCACCGTGTAAAGCCCTGTAATGCTCCCCTTGCCCTTTATGGTGCCGGCACGTTCAAGGAGTCTGGGCAGCAGGGCAAACACAGACGGCGTATAGCCCTTAGAGGCTGGTGGCTCACCCGTGGCAAGACCTATCTCCCTCTGAGCCATGGCAACCCGTGTAAGAGAGTCCATAAACAGAAGGACATCCTTGCCCTGTGCTCTGAAGTAGTCTGCAATTGCCGTTGCTACAAAGGCATTTCTTACTTTAGCTACCGGCGACTGCTCGGATGTGGTAACCACCACAATAGAGCGTTTCATGCCCTCCGGGCCCAGGTCGCGCTCTATGAACTCCCTCACTTCACGGTTTCTTTCACCTATAAGTGAAATTACGTTTAAATCCGCATGAGTATATTTTGCCATCATGCCCAGAAGTACGCTTTTTCCCACACCGGCGCCGGACATTATTCCTACCCTCTGGCCCTTACCGATTGTCAGAAGTCCGTTTATCGCTGAAATACCAAGGTCTATAGGCTCTGAAATCCGCTCCCTTTGCAGAGGATTAATCAATGATGGATTCAGCGGATAGTGCTCCGCCCGTATCGGACCCATGCCGTCAAGTGGCTCTCCCGCCTCGTTAACCACACGTCCTATAAGTTGTTGCCCTACCCTTACAGATACCTTACGCCCCATTGCCCTGATTCTGCTGCCCGGGCGTATCAAAGAAATATCCCCTGTTGCCATGAGGAGCATCTTGCCGTCCTTAAATCCTACCACCTCAGCATCTACAGCAGTGCCGTTGCCGGAGTATATCAAACAGGTCTCACCTACGGTTGCCTTAACTCCTGTGCATTTTATCAGTATTCCGGTTATCTCTACAATCCGCCCATATACCCTGAGAGGGTCGATTTTCTGTACTATATCGATATACGGATTGAGGTCAACCGCCTGCATCGTGCTCTCTCATCTGCTCAAGGATATTATCCAGCAGCTCCAGGGGATTAACAGAAACCTCCTCAAGTGGGCCTATGACCTCTGCAGCCTCAGCAGGCATTGCAGGGTCCGTCTCAAACACTATCTCCTGGTGCAGTTGCGTTAGTTCCGCTCTCTCGGATAGAAACAAATCGTAGAGGGCTGGATTTAGCTTTATTGTAATAGTACCTGTTTTTTTAAGCCTGTTTATTCCCTCTTTAGCAAGTCGCGGTAAAATATCATGGTTGAGTCTGAGCTCGGCTAAAAGAGCCGCCCTTGCCATACCTTCAGCCAATTGCACAACAGATGGTTCAACATTGCTTAGAATCTCTTCTTTAACAGTGCAAAGCTCACCAATGATTTTACTCATGGCATCGAGCAAGGGCAGTTTTTTTTGATTAAACTCTGTCAGTGCCTGATTGTATCCAGTTTCCTGAGCCGCCTTATAGCCTTCTTCATAGCCCCTCCGCCCTGCCTCCTGCTCTATCTGCCGGGCTTTTTCCTCCGCGGCGGCGATTATCTCCTCAGGAGACGGTACCTGCTCCTGTTCAACCGTCACCTCAGGCAGGCTGCTTATCAGACTCTCCTCAGAAGCACCACCTTCCTCTGTAGCCGGAACCAAAAACTCATCAACCGGTGTATCAACAACCGGCTCACTCTCTAAAGCCAACTCATCAGACTCTGCAACATCCACGGAGTCCTCAGGCTGCTGCTCCTCCTCTGTAACATTATTAACCCGCTGGTCTAAGGAGGGCATTAAAAATCGTTCCGCTTGCCTACCCTTTATTACCCCCGATCTATACAAGCTGTTCTTCCTCAGAGCTTCCAGGCAGAATTATCTTACCCTCTTCACTGAGTTTTCTGGCTATCTTGATTATATTTTGCTGAGATTTTTCAACCTCGGAGACCCTCACCGGCCCCTTAGATTCCATCTCATCTTTTAGAATCTCGGCGGCTCTCTTGGACATATTCTTAAAGACCTTCTCCTTAAGTCCTTCTGATGCAGTTTTAAGGGCCAGGGAAAGATCCTCGGTGCTAACCTCTTTAAGTACCATCTGAATGCCTCTGTCATCAAGCCTTGTGAGGTCCTCAAAGACAAACATGAACTGCCTGATAGCATCTGCAAGTTCATAGTCATGGCTTTCTATGTTTTCAAGAATCAACTCCTCGGTTGCCTTATCTATGGAGTTCAGTATCTGTGCGACCTTCTTAACACCGCCGACCTTTATACCCTCGCCGCGCTCAAGGTCAAGCTCACTCTTTAACACATCCTCAATCTCTTCAATGGCATCCATCGGGATACCCTCCGTAGTAGCCATTCGCATTGCCACATCCACCTTTAATGACTTCGGCATTGTCTGCAGCACAATGGCAGCCTGTCCGGGGTCAAGCAAACTCAGAATCAGAGCTATCGTCTGTGGATGCTCTGTAAGAAGGAAGTTGGTCAGTTTTTTAGCATCCACCTTCTTGAGGTTTTCAAGAGTGGCCTCGATAGCTGCCTTTTCCATTATCTTTTTGGCGGTTTTCTCGTCCAGTCCTTTAATCAGCATGTTCTTTACATAATCGTTGCCGCCTATATATACCTCGCCCTTTTCTATCTTTTTAGAGGCTTCTTTAAAAACAGCCTTCACCTCATCTTCCTTCAGTGACTTGATTTTTGTCATAACGCTGGCGATTTTGCCTATCTCTTTCATATCGAGATTTTTCATAATCTCGGCGGCGGCATCCTCACCTATAGCGGTTAAAAATATTGCAGCTTTCTCAAAGCCGGTCAATTGCACTGCCATACTCTATGTCTCCTCATGTTCCAGCCACTCCCTTATAATCTTTGAAGCCTTCTTCGGATTATCTTTAATCCACTTAGACCAGTCACCCAACTCCTGTGTCATATGAGACATTGCCTTTGCAGGGGGTTTAACCGGGGCATCGCCGCCGCCCGTTAGCTTAATATCAGCTACCTTTGCAGGGGATTTAGCTACACTTTTCCTCTCGTCCGTTAATTTAATATCCGTTAACTTAGTAGTCTCCGGAAGTACCTTATGTTTCTCATTAGCCATAGTCTTTAAGCCTCCTCGTGCTCCATCCATTCTCTTACTATCTGTGAAGCCTGATTAGGGTTATCCTGTACCCATCTGGCCCAGTCGTTGAGATCCTCCAGTACCCCTATCTCATCCTCAGGAGGCATTGACACCTCACGCTCCCTTTCCGGCTCCGGCGGTGGTCCGGGCGCTCTCGGTTGTTTTTCAATAAGCTCCGGCATCGGTTTTAATCTTGGTAAATCAGGAGCCGGAGGCGGTGCCGTCAAAGACTTTATAACCGGACGCACTACAAAAATTATAAAAAGCAACGCAAGCAGCACAGGCGCCAGATACTTTGCAAGCAACACACTGTCTTTGACATAATCACGCTTTGGCGGCTCCTCTTTGGGAATCCCGTCAAATGGCATATTTATTACAGTCACCTCATCGCCGCGTTTATCAATATAGCCTATTGCCTTTTTAACCAAATCCCCGTACTGCTTTAACTCCTCTTCAGTCCTTGGCACATATTCCATCACAGGCTCTGTTTTTTTCTTTTTATCTTTTGCCGGTTCCTTCTTTTCTTTAAACACACCGTCAACCAACACCGCCGCTGAAATTCTCTTTACACTCCCATAGGGGCCCACAACATGGCTTGTAACCTTAGATATTTCGTAATTAGTCGTATCACTTTGTTTTTGCATTGAGGTCTGCATTCCACCCCCCTGATATGGAACTTTTCCAGGAAGATTGGACTGCACACCTGGAATTCCCCCTGGACTGGTAGTGACAGATTTTTCTTTCATAGACTGCTCACTTCTTACTACACTTCCCTCAGGGTCGTATTTCTCCTCGGTTTTTTCTGTTTTTGCAAAATCAAGCTCCACAGTGACACGGGCCTTAACCTTTTCCCTTCCAACCACAGGCCCCAGTATCTCACCTATCCGGTCCTGCATTTCCTTTTCATACTTACGCTGGTACTCCAGCTGCGTGGCTGTAAGGCCTATCATTTCATCGGTTGGACGTGTCAGAAGCTCCCCTTTGTCGTTAAGTACGGTAATGTTATTTAATATAAGCCCCTCAACGCTGCTGGAAACAAGATGCACTATGCCCTGTATCTGCTCCTGCGTAAGTGCCTTGTTCGGTTTCAGGGTTACAACGACAGAGGCGGTAGGTAGTTCCTTGTCTTTAACAAAAAGAGATTTCTCCGGTACGGCAAGATGGACTTTTGCCTTTTGTATCTCACCAAGGGAGGCGATAGTTCTTGCCAGCTCGCCCTCAAGCGCTCTCCTGTAGTTTAACTTCTGGACAAAATCAGTAGCCTGAAAATCGGTTTTATCAAAAATCTCAAACCCTACGCCACTGCCCTGTGGAAGCCCCTGTGTGGCAAGCTGAATTCTGAGCTCATGGACTTTTTCCTGAGGAACCATTATGCTGTTTTGAGTAACATTGTAGGGAATTTTAAGTTCTTTCAGCTTGGCTACGATTTTCCCGGCATCCGGCTCGGCTAAATTTGAAAACAACACCTGGTAGGGCACTTTTTGAGACCATGCAAACAACAATATTATAGTGGCCAGGCCCATAACAACACCGCCTGCCATCAGGGCCTTCTTCTTGTTCGGCCACTTCTTTAGTTTGTCAATAATACCTGCAACATCAACCATTTAATTTAGGTTCCAAATCACAGGCCGCCATATTAAAAAGCTCAACCGGTGAGAACCACCCCCTATACTTGCATCCTCATAACCTCTTCGTAGGCGTTAAGAAGCTTATTCCTCACCTCTTGCATTATCTGAAAGGACAGATCGGCTTTTTCCATAGCAAGTACAGCATTATTAATATCACCTCCGGAGGCAAGGTCATCAATAGCCTTATCCGCTTCCTTTTGGATATTGTTTACCTTTGTCAGGGCATCTTTTAAAACAATATCAAATCCTCCGCCGCCGCCCTGGTCAACCGGTGTTTGCTTCTTAAGTTCTTGTGCAAAATTTACTCCGGAAACCTTATTAAGATCAGCCATGGTTTACCTCCCGATTTCCAAAGTTTTCAAAAACATACTTTTAGAGACATTAAATGCAGAGACATTAGCCTCGTAGGCTCTGGTGGTCATCATCATGTTGACCATCTCCTCCACCACATTAATGTTTGGCATAGCCACGTAACCCCGTTCATCGGCATCGGGGTGTGACGGGTCATAGACCATCATAGGTGGATGAGGGTCCTCATATATTTCCGCCACTCTGACTCCGTTTGAATGGCTCCGCACGTCCTGTTCCATTAAAGTAGTTTGAAACACAACGTCCCGTCTCTTGTAGGGACCGCCCTCTTGTGTTTGTGTCGTGTGAATGTTAGCCAGGTTGGAGGCTATCACGTTCATACGCTCACGCTGCGCTGCAAGGGCTGATGCGCTTACTTTAAAAACTCCGAACACTTCCATTCTATTGCGTCCTCTTCGCTGCCGATTTATACATTTTGTACTTTGTAGAAATCAACTTAGTTGCTCCTTGGTATAATAAACCATTTTCAGTCATTTTTGCCACTTCCATATCAAGTTCCACATTATTTTTATCACCCCAGAAGAGGGTGTTTTCATCTATCACCGCCCCATCGCGCCCAGGATACAAGCCATCTTCATAATGCGCCGCTTTTGTTGCAACCAGTTTTAACTTTGCCTTATTGAAAAAAGCACTGAAGTCCAGCTCCTTTGCCCTGTAACCGGGTGTATCGGAATTGGCTATATTAGACGACAAAACCTTCTGTCTCATTGTCGTGTAATCCATTAAAGTATTTAGTGTAACTACACCTTCATCCATAGCCTGCCCCTTATGGGTTCACTCCATCTTCAAAAGGGCTTACCGCTTGCCAGCCCTCGGCCACTATGTCTATTTCCGCTTTAAACATCTCTCTCCTTCTCTTATCGGCATTATCGTGCCTGAACATTCAACTGCCTGTAATATTAAGTATCAATAATCATGCCAAATTAATGAAACTACCAAAATCATTAAGCTTAATTCCAACATCAACCGCTAAAGACATTGTTTATAAAGCAAAATTCATTTTCATACCAACCCTCCGCAAAACCTTCTCAGGAGGTAAAAGTTGGCAAAAAGCCGTCAAATAAGCGCCAAAAAACCTACACACCGGGAAAATCTTTCCCATATTCGTTTAATTTATTTCTTATGGTTCTCACACTTACACCCAGAATTTTGGCGGCCTTGGTTTTATTCCCGTCAACTTCCTTTAGCGTTTTAAAGATGAGGTCCTTTTCCATTGCCCTTATGCCCTTTGCATCAGTACCGGTGGCGGCGCCGGCGGGGTCGTCAAACATGAAATCATCGGCGTCTATATACTCAGTGCGTGAAAGCAGCACCGCTCTGTGAATCACGTTTTCAAGTTCCCTTATGTTTCCTCTCCATGGGTTTTTTTCAATAACAGAGAGGGCCTCTTTTTTAATACCCTTAACGCCTTTGTTTAAGAGAGAGGCGTATTTTTTAACAAAGTACTCCGACAGGGCTACAATATCCTCCGGACGTTCTCTCAAAGGGGGAATGTGAAGCGGAAAGACGCTAAGCCTGTAGTAGAGGTCTTCTCTGAATTTCCCCTCAGTGCTTTCCTTGTAGAGGTCTCTGTTTGTGGTGGCAATCACTCTGGTATCTATGGGGATAGTCTGTTTTCCTCCGACCCTGTCTATTTCCTTTTCCTGAAGCACTCTTAGGAGTTTTGCCTGAAGGGCGAGAGGCATCTCCCCGATTTCATCCAAAAGGATAGTACCACCGCTTGCAAGCTCAAATTTGCCTAGTTTCTTATCGGCAGCACCGGTAAAAGCACCTTTTTCGTGCCCGAACAGCTCTGATTCCAGGAGATTTTCCGGAATGGCGGCACAGTTTACACCAATAAATTGTTTTTGCTTTCTCTGGCTACACTGGTGGATAAACCTTGCTACCAGCTCTTTACCGGTACCGCTCTCACCGTAAATCAGCACGGTAGTGTCCCCTGAGGAAACCTCGTTAGCAAGGAGCAGGATTTTTTTCATTTTATTATTTTCCGTGATAATCTCCTTTGCCGAGGCCATAGCCTCCATGATGGAGTTAATCTTACGGGTAAGAGTGTCAAAAGAAAAGGGTTTCATCAGGTAATCCGAGGCGCCTTCTTTCATGGCCTCAACTGCGTTTTCAACCGTTCCAAACCCTGTTATAACAAGCACGGGGAGATTTCCCACGCGCTTTTTAACTTCTTTCAAAAAAGTCAAGCCGTCCATTTTAGGCATTTTCATATCCGTTACGACAAGGGCAAT
Organism: Nitrospirae bacterium YQR-1; assembly: GCA_039908095.1. Taxonomy (NCBI): domain Bacteria; kingdom Pseudomonadati; phylum Nitrospirota; species Nitrospirae bacterium YQR-1. The sequence goes on along the minus strand of JAMOBJ010000006.1, from coordinate 417 downwards.
AGGGGTGCCTGCAAGTTTACTCAGGGCGTCCTGCCCGTTTTCAGCCACTATTGCCTCAAATCCCAGCCTTTTTATTGCTTCCCTCAGGGCGTCCCTCATCTGGGGATCATCGTCAACCACAAGTATGGGTTTCATCCAATCTACTCCTTAATATTCTGTTATGTTAAAAAAATAAAGACCATACCCATCTTTATATTATACTATTTTTCTATATTTTTTTTCTATCTATCCAGGGCAAACGCATTAGATGAAAATATTATTTTGCCTTTATAGTTAACTGCTATGTTGAAATGTCAAGCCTTCTTTTTTTTCTTTTCTAAATTTTCTCCAAAAATTTAGTAGTAGAGCCTGTGGGAATGTTAATAACTCGCAGAGTTATTAAAGTGCTTGTTAGTAGTGTTGATAACTCAAAGAGTT